>JAUQOU010000030.1 GCA_030550715.1 bacterium
GAAGGGATAAGTGAAAGTCTTCGGAAGAAGATAGAGCAGGAAGTTGAGGAGGAACTAACTCAGATAGAGGGTAAAAAAGATGAAGAGGAGTACTATCAGGAAGAGGAGGAGACGAGAGAAGATAGAAGAAGAGGAAGAAAAGAGAAAGAAACCATTATATCAGCCGAGGAAAAAGAAGATATGAGCAGAAGTATTCAGGAAAGGAGGTGGCGAATGATGTCTCGTGACAAGACACGTGAAAAAGCACGGCAACTCTTTCGCTTCCTCAAAGAGTACGCGGCTATTCGTTTCCCTCTCGTGCGGGAACTCGAACGAGTCCGGTGGAAGCTCGAGCTCGATAAACTGCCCAATTATTCGAGCATCACAGTGAACTGGTTTGCCGCTGACGAGCAGGAGAACGAGGGTGACGGTGGTCCGGCAATCCTCATTCGCATTCGGAGGCCGCGCCGCTCGAACCCGCCCCGACTGCCTGCTTCTCTTGAGGGCTGGCTTGACCGCTCGTTCGACGATCCGTATACGGAACCCAAGTTTCGTTCCGAACGCAGTATCACGCAACCCGACGGCACGGTGCGCATCGAGCGATTCGATGAGGATGCAGCGCGATTCTCTGCCTGGTCGGCGTGGCTGGAGAAATGGCATATCTGGGCACGCGACGAACGCCCCGTTCGTGAAGCCGAGAAGGTCTACGAACGCTTCCACGAGCTGTACGGTGAGCTCCAGCGCGAGGGAGAGCGCTACGAGCTGGTACTTGCCGATGGGGTCCTCTTCTGGAAATGGGACAAAGGACTCGTCCACTATCCCCTCATCCTGATGCCTGTGCAGTTGCGCTTCGATCCCGATGTGCCTGAGTTCATCATCCGGGAGACCGAACGAAACCCGGAGTTGAACACCCTGGTTCTGCACGACGCCCCGGTGACGAACCCAGACGTGCTATCCTCCCTGCGCGACGAAGTAGCTTCTGGCAAAACGAGGATTCATCCCCTAGAAGACGGAGGCGAGACCACAGCGTTTCTCAAGAGATTAGCGCGCTCGATCAGTGCGGATGGTGAGTTCACCGATGAGCCTATCGATCCGCAGAGCGTTCGCGGAACTCACCCTCTGCGCATCTGGCGGCAGCCGATGCTGATGCTCCGAGAGCGATCCCAGGGGTATGTGCGGGCCGTTGACCGAGTGCTCGAAGCTCTTAGGCAGGGTGGGGAAATACCCGAAGCGATCTGCTCGATCACAGGTATCACGCCATCATCTCGGACGATTGTTTCAGCCACTTCTTATGACGCCGGCTCTTCTAATAACGAACTCGATCTCCTTCGCTCAATGTACTTCACCAAGCCTTGGAATCATGAGCAATTGCGCATCGCCGAGCGGCTGAAACGATTCGGAGCCGTTCTCGTTCAAGGTCCGCCGGGAACAGGGAAGACGCATACCATCGCTAATCTCATCGGGCATCTGCTGGCGGAGGGCAAGTCGGTACTCGTAACAGCTCATACTTCGAAAGCTCTGCGCGTGCTGCGCGACTTCATCCCGGAGCGGTTGCGTCCGCTGGCCATCTCCGTGCTCGACGACGAATTGGATAGCCGTCGGCAACTGGAGGAAGCCGTGCAGGCGATCACAGAGCATTTGAATCGCGACGCCGGAAAGTTCCACGAAGAGGCAAACCGCTGTGAGCGCGAGCGAAAACGAATCCTTGATGAGATCGCGCGACTACGGACGCAACTGGTCGAAACCATCGGTAGTGAATATCGTTCTATCGTCATCGCCGGGCAGGAATATTCTCCTTCGGAAGCTGCACGACGCGTCGCCGAAGGGTTCGGACGTGATGATTGGATCCCGCCACCGGTGGAGCCGGGAGCCAACATGCCGCTCAGCCGAGAAGAGCTTGCCGAACTTTATCGCCTCAACCGCGAAATCTCCGAGGAAGAAGAGCGTGAACTCACAACCTCTCTCCCTGAACCAGATAAACTTTTCTCTCCTGACGAATTCGAGAAACTGGTAGCACAGATGCAGCAACCGGTAGATGGGCACCATACCGAGTGGTGGTGGCGGGAGCACACACCTGACGACATCCCCGCTCTTGAGAGCGCTGCGGAAAAGGCACGCATACTCGGCGAGCGCATCCAGAGAGCCGAAGCATGGGAGTTGATGCTGATCGAGAGCTACCAAAGCTCACTTTTTGAGAGTGAACTTTTTCGTCCAGCCGAAGCCCTGCGTATGCAGATCGGGAAGACAACTTCTCTCCGTATCAAGTACGAACCAGTGTTGCCCAATGATGGCTCCTGGGAGGAGTACGAGCAATTGGCCGAAGAACTGGCCGCACTCGCTGAGCGTCGAGGTGGAAAATTGAGGTGGTGGGACAAATTGGTGATATTCTTCAAACCTCGCCACAAGAGGTTTCTCGCCTTGGCAAGAGTAGGCACAGGTAAGCCGATTCAGGTCGAACACTTTCGTGCTCTAGCAGCAGAGGCGAGAATCCGAAAAGAACGTGAGCACCTTTGCCGAGCTTGGAACCATCTCATCTCTCAGCGAGGAGGACCTGAGGCAAAGACTCTCGGACCGCAACCGGAAGAAGCTATCCTGCAGTGGGCTCCACGCCTCCGTGAATGGCTCTCTCTGGAGGGAGAGGTTTCGGCTCTCAAGAACGAGTTGCAGCGCCTGGGTCTGCGCTGGGCGAGCGCCTTTCGGGAACCGATCGGAGGCGATGTTATTAAGCGGTGGCGTGCGCTCGGGGTATTCCTCTTGGAAGAGCTTCCCCCTGCATTGAAAGCTGCCGCGACCATCATTCGACAACAAGAGTGTAGACGAAGCATTCAAGAAGCAAGCCACCGGTTGGAAGCCTTCGCCGGTAGTACGATCGTCAACGAGCTTCGGCAAGCGCTCAAGCACCTCGACGCCAACCTCTATCGAAAAGCACACCAACACCTCCGCACGGTGTGGGCAAAACACGTTCACCTCGCGCGCCGAAATGAAATGCTCCAGCGTCTCGCTCGCGTGGCTCCCCGTTGGGCTGACGCCATTCGAACACGAAGCGGCATACACGGCAGAGACGAACTCCCCGGCGATCCGCTCGATGCCTGGCTGTGGCGACAACTGCACGATGAACTCGTCCGCCGCGCTAAGGTAGACGTACAGGAACTTCAACGTCAGCTCGAAGAGCAGATGCAACGGCTCCGCCAGGTGACCGAGGAACTCGTTTACTACCGCGCCTGGGGCTACCGCATCGAGAAGACGAGTCTTGAGCACCGGCAAGCTCTCGTCGGCTGGCTCAATACCATCCGTCGAATCGGAAAAGGCACAGGTCGTTCGGCGCCACGCCTTCGCGAAGAAGCAGCTAAGTTGCTCGCTAAAGCGCGAGACGCCGTGCCTGTATGGATCATGCCGCTTGGGCGCGTCGCTGATCAAATAGATCCGAGCCGGACACGCTTTGATGTACTCATTGTGGATGAAGCCAGCCAGTGCGACATCCTTGGCCTAATTGCCGTCTTCGCCGCCCGACAGGTGATCATTGTCGGCGATCACGAGCAGGTAAGTCCCGAAGGCGTCGGACAGGAGCTGGCCCGTCTGGAGTATCTACAGCAGGAGTTCCTGCAAGGCCACATTCCCAATGCGCATCTTTACGACGGCAGGCGTTCGCTCTACGACATCGCGCGGGAATCGTTCGGCGGTGGGATCATGCTGATCGAACACTTCCGCTGCGTACCAGAAATCATCGCCTTCAGCAACCGCCTCTGCTATCAAGGTCGCATCCGCCCGCTCCGCGAATCTAATAGCACACCTCTGAAACCTGCCGTCGTGCCATATCGGGTCAAGGGAATAGCTCATGAGAAGGTGAACAAAGAGGAAGCAAAAACGATCGCTTCCCTTATCCTGGCGATCCTACGGCATCCGGCATACGCCGGAAAGACCATCGGCGTCATCTCCCTGGTCGGCGATGAACAGGCCAAATACATCGAGCACCTGGTTCGCACCTGGTGCCGCGATGATCCCAAGCTAGAGCGCGAGCTGGAGAAGCGTAAATTCCTGTGCGGCAATGCGGCTCAATTTCAGGGTGATGAACGTGATGTCGTTTTCCTCTCCTTGGTGGACAGTCCACACCCGGAGGGTCCACTTCCAATGCGCAACGATGACCGATTCAAGCAACGTTTCAACGTTGCTGCCAGTCGCGCCCGCGATCAGCTCTGGGTCATTTACTCGCTCGATCCAGCAAACGATCTCAAAGAGGGGGACCTGCGGCGCGAGTTGATCGAATTCGCAAAATTGGCTAACAAAAACCCCGATGCTGTGATCGCTATACCAGAGGCTGAACGCACGGAGTCACCGTTCGAGCGGGAGGTATTCGAGTGGCTTGTGCACAAGGGCTATCGCGTGCGTGCACAGTATCCTGTCGGAGCATACCGTATTGACCTTGTCGTTGAAGGTGAGGCACACCGTCGCGTGGCTATCGAATGCGACGGAGACCGATACCATCCAGTCGAGAAGATCCACGAGGATCTCGATCGGCAAGCTGTGCTGGAGCGGCTCGGCTGGCGTTTCATCCGCATTCGCGGTTCCGAGTTTTATCGCGATCGCGAGGGCACCATGCGTCGTGTGGAGCGGGAGCTGAACCAGCTAGGCATCCGCCCGCGCGGCCGCTTCGCCGGTGAAAACAATAACAACGAGGTCTCCCCGCATCCTCTGGTCGAGGAGATCATCCGAGAGGCAGAGAAGATTAAGACCGAATGTTCTTTGGAGCGTGAGTAGATGAAGCCTGTCCCCACCCCATAATTCCCCCCTCATGGAACTGACGACAAGCCAATTACTTGTTTTTTTCAAACCCTCGCGAGAAATTTAAACTGAGGAATTTAAACATCAATTTCAGATCGCCTACTATTCTCAAAAAATAATATAACCTTATAAAGTTAAAGTCAAAAGCTAATATGTTTGAAAGTATGAAAATAGCCAACCTAATTTTACCGATAGCCCTAGCCATAGGCGGAATTCTACTCGGAATAATATCTGAAAAACTCATCCTCGGAAAACTGAAAAAAATAACAGAAAAGACAAAATCGCAAGTAGATGATATCATAGTATCCTCACTGCAAAAGTTCATCACTATCTGGTTCTCTCTTGCAGGAATCCACTTCGCCCTGCTTTCCCTAAAACTCCACTCAAATATCATGAACATCATACAAAAAATCACTGTGATTTTGTACATCTTAACAATCTCAATAGCGGTATCTAATATAGCAGTTGCTCTCCTCAATCTCCAAAGCAGAAAAATAAAAGACCTCATCCCGTCAGCTTCAATATTCGCAAACTTGACGAGAACCCTCATCATCCTTATCGGAATCCTCATAATCTTAAACTTCCTTGGAATCTCAATAACCCCCATCCTTACCGCATTAGGAGTTGGTGGTCTCGCAGTCGCACTAGCTCTACAAGATACCCTCTCAAACCTATTCGCAGGACTGCATATTATTATGTCCCGACAAATAAGACCCGGCGACTACATAAAACTTAATTCAGGAGAAGAAGGATATGTAGTAGATATCACATGGCGAAACACAACAATAAGACAACTGCCAAACAATATTATAATCATTCCAAACTCAAAACTTGCTTCCTCTATCGTCACAAATTATCATCTTCCAGAAAAAGAATTATCAGTTGTAGTTCAGGTTGGCGTAAGCTACGATAGCGACCTTGAAAAAGTTGAGAAAGTTACAATTGAGGTAGCGAAAGAGGTAATGAGAGAAGTTCCGGGAGGTGTTCCTGAATTTGAGCCAGTCGTACGCTATCACACATTCGGTGATTTCAGCATAAACTTCAACGTAATTTTGAGAGCAAAAGAGTTCTCCGACCAATACCTGATAAGGCACGAGTTTATCAAAAGATTACACAAAAGATATAAAGCAGAAGGTATTATTATACCCTATCCGATCAGAACAGTTTATCTTTCAAGCAATGAGAAAAATAAATGAAAAAATTGAATATAAAGAATTCAAGTATTATTTCTCCTTTTCCATTCCTTCTTCTTCACCTGATGATAAAGGTATATTATCTTTACCATCAAAAGGGGGAATAAAAATCACATAAGCGATCGCAGTTTTTGAAATGTTCTTGAACCAGTGCGGAGTTCCACGAGGAACATAAGCCGAATCCCCTCTCTTCATACGAAAAACCTTATCCCCTACATGAAACTCTCCACTACCATATATCAAAAAAACAATTAGGTCGTGCTCTTTATGTATGTGCGGTTTTTCCGCAGAACTTATCCAAACAACATGAAAACTTATGCTCTCCGAAACAATCAAATTCTTCCTCCCTATGCCTTCGCTCTCCACATCTGGATTTAGATCACCAAAACTTACCGCTCTGCCTTCATATATCACAACCTGCTTGCTTAAAAAACGCCTGCTACTACAAGAAAATAACAAACAAAAAGAAAAAACAAAAAAGAGAAAAACACAAAATCTCTCAAAACCCACTTTCATCACACAAAAAGAAAAACTCATAACAACAAAAAAAATTACAATAACCTCAAAAAAAATCAAAAACAAAAAAATAAGTAAAATGAAAGAAGCGATAATTATCTGCTTGCTTACTATCATCAGCCAAACATCAGAAAATCAAAGCATAAAAGAAAAATTTGAAAATGCACCCCCCGATGAGATTTTCAGAACTTTTTGCTCAACCTGCCACGGCGAAGATGGAACGGGAAACCCAAACTGGAAAGAATTGGGACTTGACACCGCTCCCCCTAACTTCAAAGATAAAAAATTCAGCTCAAAAGAACCACTTATAGATTGGATAAGAGTGATAAGAGATGGCGGGAAAAAACACGGATTTTCAAACTTCATGCCGGCTTTCGGAGGAACATTCTCAGAAGAAAAAATAAAAGAAATAGCACAATATCTAAAAAGTTTGGGATACGATGAAAAATACCCTCCCGGCGAACTCAACTTCTTACGGACACACAACACAAAAAAAGCGTTCCCAGAAGACGAACTGATATACATAGGAGAAATAAAAAACTCAAAGTCCTTCTCACAAACAATATACTTCGCTCAAAGAATAGGAGCAAAAACTCAATACGAAATAAAAGGAAAATTGAATAACGAAAACTCAAATCTTTCGGGAGAAATAGAACTGGGCGGAAAATATACAATACTCTTTGACAGAAAAAACCTTTACATAATATCTGGTGGATTAGAAGCAGGAATACCGATAAAATCCGAAGAAAGCATATCAATTACACCTTATCTTGCAGGAGGAAAAAGCTTAGGAGAAAGATTATCTTTTCAAACATCTGCTTTAGCATCATATCTCCTCAAAGAATCAAAAATAGTTTCAAGCATCTCATCAGCACTAAATTTCATCACAACCCTGAACTCAAAAAGAGGAATTTTCCCATCTCTTGAAGGAACTGCTAATTTTGACGGAAAAAATGTTTTGCTTTCTTTCATTCCACAAGCATATATATCACTCTCAAAAAGAGGACACATCGCTTTGAATTTAGGATACCAGATAAATCAAAAAAGCTTCCCAAAAATCAAATTCTTCCTACTATGGGAATTCACAGAAGGCGGAATATTAGACGGCTGGTAAATAAAATTTCAGGAAAACCTATATTCCTATTTACAAAAAGCCAATTTTCTACAAAAATGATTGAGAAGTTAGAGCTGAAAAAAAACCTTGCAAAAATAAAAAGCGAATTTGAGAAAATATTTGAGAGCTTCTCAAAACTGAAAATAGCGGTTTTAGGAGATGTCATGCTTGACTCATATCTTATAGGAGATACAAAAAGAATATCTCCCGAAGCACCGGTTCCTGTGATTGAAATTTCAAAAAGCTATTATAAATTAGGAGGAGCAGCAAACACAGCCCTTAACATCAAAAAATTGGGAAACTGCAAAGTAAAGCTTTTTTCTATCGCCGGGAAAGATAACGAAGGAAAAATTTTAAAACAACTCCTTGAAAACGAAAAAATAGATTACTTTATCTTACAAGACGACTCAAGACCGACAACATTGAAAACAAGAATAATAGCAAGAGGACAGCAGATCTTGAGAATAGATAACGAAAAGACATCTCCGATTCCAGATCTGCTCGCCGAACAGGTTCTCAAAGAAATAAAAAAAGAAAAGTTTGATATAATAGTTTTTTCAGATTACGCCAAGGGATTTTTCACAGAAAAAACTTCCCTTGCAAAAGAAGAAGGGAAAACAGTATGCGACCCAAAACCAAAAAACGTTGAACTCTTCAAAAGTGTTTGTATTCTTCTACCCAACATTTCAGAAGCATACGAGATTAAAAAAATCATAGAAGGAGGAAAAGAAGAAACACTTTTTCAATCGGCGATGAAAATAAAAGAAAAACTCAAAATAGAAAAACTTGTCATAACACAAGGAGAAGAAGGTATGACGGTCTTTTCACAAAAAAACTTCCATGTGAAAGCTTTTGCAAAAGATGTTTTTGATGTGACCGGCGCCGGAGACACCGTCACCGCTATGTTCTCACTATGCGAGGGAATTGGACTTGAAGATGAAAAATCCGCAATTTTATCATCAATAGCTGCATCATGCAAGGTATCTCATCTTGGAACATACGCTCCCGAAAAAGATGAAATTTATAAATTCCTGAACAATTTGATAAATTCAGAAAATTTGTGAAATTATAGATTAAATTTTTCTCATCATGAAAATTGAAGTAAAAAGAAAGGACTTTCTCGAAACACTTGGTCAGATTCAACATGTGACAGAAAGGAGAGCGCATCAGCCCATACTATCTCATGTTCTCATAAAAGCAGAAGGAGAAGAAATAACATTTTTCGCAACAGACCTTGAGGTCTTCGTTAAAGCAAAAGGTAAATGTGTAAGTTATGGAAATTTTGAAATCGCAGTCCCCGCAAAAGAACTCTACGAACTCATAAGAGAAATTGAATCAGAAAAAATAAGCATAGAAATTTTAGACGGGAAAACCGAAATAAAATCAAAAGAAGGTAAATACCGATTGAACTCGCTTTCTCCGTCTCAATATCCTTTGCCACCTGAAAAGGAATGGATAAATATAACAACTCTGCCTGCTCAAATCCTCATCACCCTTATCGAGAAATCCTCTTTTGCCGCATCACAAGACGAATCAAGATATGTTCTCACAGGAGTTCTCACAGAGTTCCTCTCAAATTCAATTGTATTTGTCGCATCAGACGGGCACCGCCTCGCATACTTTGAAGTGACACATGAGAACGAAAGAGAAGGAAAGTTTATAATCCCAAAGAACGCAGTTTTGGACATAAAAAAGATCCTTCAAGGAAAGCAGAATATCTCCATAAAGTTCTCAGAAGGGACTTTATTTCTCTCATCAGAAAAAGGAGATATATCGATCTGGATAAAGGTAATAGATGAGGAGTATCCTGCGTGGAGAGAGGTTATTCCGAGGGAACAGGATATGGTTTGCCAGTGTATTGTGAAAAGTCAGGAGTTGAAAAAGACACTCAAACGGACTCAAATTTTTGCCAGCTCAAAGTTTCCTTTTGTAAGCATAGAGATAAGGGAAGGGAAAACCATCTGGAAGAGCGAGTCAGATGAGCTTGGCTTTTCCGAAGAGGAGATAGACGCTGATGTAAGCGGTAAGGTTCCTTTTCGCATCGCGCTATCGCTCAGATATTTGCAGGATGCTCTTTCGTCAATTGATTCCTCTCTTGTCTCTATAAAGATATTTGGAGAGGAAAGACCATTGTTAGTTGAGCCGGTTGGCGGAACGGGAGCTAAAAACCTCATAATGCCCATAAAACTATAAAAAGCAAAATGCTTTCATATAATCTCATGGTTTCACGTGAAACAAATTTCACAGGAAGATTTTAACCATTATTTTCTCCCCGATGTTTCACGTGAAACTTCTTTCCGAACCCTCTTCTGAAAACCCCTGATCGCCTCCTCAAGGACATCGCACAGAAAATCTATCTCCCTTATCTCAATTGAAAGAGGAAGGTTCAAAATCAGAACATCGCCGATAGGACGGACAAAAACCCCCAACCTCCACATATAAAGTGCAACCTGCCAACCAGCAAGAACATCAGAACGAAAAGGTTCCTTCCCCCTCTCCACAAATTCTATGCCCCACATAAACCCCCTACCCCTTACATCACCCACAACATCAAATTCAAGAAACTTTTTCAGCTTTGACTCAAGATATGATATTTTCTCTCCCACCTTCTCCAGAACCTTCTCGCTTCTGAAAATCTTTATGTTTTCAAGAGCAAGAGCACATAGAATCGGATTACCCGTAAATGTGTGCCCGTGAAAAAAATGCTTCCCCTCCCACTGCTCACCCTCAAAAACAGAGTAAATTTCTTCTCGGCAGAGAGTAGATGCAAGAGGAAGGTACCCACCAGAAAGCCCCTTCCCAAGACACACGATATCTGGCAGATTATCTTTTTTATCAAGCTCCCACTCAAAACCGAACATCTTCCCGGTTTTACCAAACCCCGTAGCAACCTCATCTACCACAAGCAAAATCCCCCGCTTTTTTGTCTCATCTCTCAAAAATCTCATGTAGCCCGGCGGAAAAGGAATTATTCCGCCAGCTCCCTGAACACCACCTTCTATAAATACCGCAGATAATCCCTTTTCTCTCCTTATAACTTTCTCCGTACTCTCAAAACACTCAAAAGAACATTCTCTCTCCCCTTTCTCTTTTGCTCTGTTGAAAGGACATCTGAAACAGTATATAGAAGCAAGATGAACCACTCTGAACATAAGATCTTTATATTCCTTTGTAAATGGGTTTTCACCGGCAAGAGACATAGCCCCAAGAGTATCGCCGTGATATGAGTTCTGGAGCGAAGCAAATTTTATCTTTTTCATTTTCTTTTTCCGTCTCGCAAATGAAAAAGACATTTTCAGAGCGATCTCTACTGCTTCCGCACCATCTTCACTGAAAAAAACACGGGGAAGTCCGACAAGTTTTGAAAGCTCTCTTGCAAGAAGAATTGACTGAACATTTGCAAGTCCAAGAGTTGTTGAATGCTGGATCTTATCAGCGGTTCTTTTTATCGCCTCCACAAGCTCTTTTTTTGAATGACCGTGGACTATGCACCAGATAGAAGATACCGCATCAAGATATCTTCTGCCTCTTATGTCAATAAGATAGTTCCCCTCTGCCGATACTATTATAGGGGGCTTTATTTTTCTATAAAAGCGCATCTGAGTATAGGGATGCCAAAAATGCCTTTCATCCCATCTTCTCAGAGTTTTTTCGCTCCACTTTTCCATAGCTGAAATTCCCTTGTTTCACGTGAAACATTATATCGGCAAGAGCTTCAACAAAAAGAGCAATATCTTCCCTACTATGTTCTGATGTCACTGTTATTCTCAGGCGAGATTTATCCCGAGGTACAGATGGATAGCGAATTGCTTGGACGAAAAAGCCCCTTTCAAAAAGCTCGCGTGAAACCGAAAGAGCCAGAACAGAATCCCCCAAAATAAAAGGTGTTATCTGAGTGGTAACAGGAAAAGAAGTCAGAAAAGACGAAAGCCCCTTTTCTTTCAACCTATTGCGTAAAAAAGAGGCATTTTCAAGAACTTTTCTCCTCCTCTCCCCTTCCCTTCCAATTATCTCAATAGATTTTTTCGCAGCAGAGAGTATAAAAGGAGGAAGAGAAGTTGAAAAGATAAAGCTTCTTGCTCTGCTCCTCAAAAACTTTATCAGGTTTTTCTCAGCTATCAAAAACGCTCCATATAATCCGACCGCTTTTGAGAGAGTAAAGAGGGCTATATCTGGTTCAACGCCAAGCTCATCTGAAATGCCTTTCCCCTTCTCTCCAAATATTCCAAAAGCATGCGCTTCATCAACATAAAACAAAGCAGAATACCTTTCACAGAGAAACCTTATGTCTTTTAAGGGAGATATATCTCCATCCATAGAAAAGATAGAATCAACAACAACGAGTTTGAGTTTTGCAGAGGACCTTGAAAGAAGGGATTCAAGGTGGTTGCAATCTCTATGTCGAAAAACACTCACCTTGACCTTTGATAATCTGCATCCATCTATAATAGATGCGTGATTGAGTTCGTCTGAAAATATCTCGGCACTTTCTACCCCCCCGCATATGGCAGGTATAACCCCAACATTTGCGCACCATCCAGAGTTGAAAATGAGAACATCTTTTCCTTTCTTCGTAAGTTCAAAAAAATATCTTATAAAATCTTCGAACTCTTGATGAGCTTTGAAGTTTCCTGAAACAAGACGCGCCGCCCCGCTTCCGCTCCCGTATCTCAAAACCCCTTCTATTATCTCCTGAGCAACCTCTTTTCTTCTTGTCATACCGAGGTAGTCGTTTGAACAGAAGATAAAAACCTCTTTTTTCTCGCCATCTTTCTCTACTGTTCCACGTGAAACATTATACTCAACCCAATAAGGCGGAAGAAAACGAAGAAGATTTTCCCTCTCCAACCTCTCAACCTCAAAATCAAAAATACTTTCAAGACCCATTATCGTAAACTTCAAAAATAAAATGGTTTTCATAAAAGAGAAATTTTTGCCATATTTCAAGAAAATTTTCCGAGGAAAATTAAACTTTTCCTAATGCAAACAGAAATAACAGAAATACTCGATGCTATCTCAAAGGAAATAGATACAGAAAAATTTTTTTCAAAAAACCTGCTATTCCTCTCAAAGTCATACTGCAAAAAATGCGAAATAATATGGGAAGAAAATGGAAAAATCATCAGCATCAAAAAAGTCGGACGAAATAAAATAGAAAAACAGGAGACAAGAGGAAATTTAGCATCGGTTCAGGAAGATGGCTATAAAATCATTCCCCTTGACATCATCTCGCTTTTCCCCAAAAAAGCCATACTCAAAGTCAAACTCAAATCAAAAGTTTCGGAGAAAAAGTTCAATGAAATTGTTGATATAATCTCTCACGGAGCAGACATAGTAATTGAAAGAAGAAAAAAAATTGAAGAGATTCACAATATTTCACTCAATCACGCAGAAATACTCAACCTCTCCCTCAAGATACCAGACATCGTAGGAGAGATAATAGAAAAATACGAAAACGAAGAAGAAGCAATTGAAAAAATCTTTCAAGCAATTGCAAAAATCATAAGGTTTGATAATATCTCCGCTATCATAACGCTTCCCGATAGAAAAATTGAAAAGCTGTACAACGAAAAAGATGCAGAAATGAGAAAATTTATAGAGCAGAAATTGAACAACATCCCTCAAACTCTCCCTCAAAACTCACTTATATATGAGATACCAATAAAATCAGAAAAGGTCTCCGGATCAATATTTATAAAAACAACAAGCAGAATATCAGAAGAGACATTCAGAATTATCTCATCTATTCTCCAGAGCACCATCACAAGAATAGAAGGTTTTAAGCAGAGAGAAGAAGAAAAAAGCAGAGAAAAAATAATTGAAATCCTGAACGAATTAGATATAGGAATTTCTATTTTGTATCGCGACCCTGCAAATTTATCTATATCTCCTATATTTGAAAACCCAAGATTTAAGGAGATAAAAGAAAAATCTGAAAATCTCAAGGAGTTGATAAAAAGTTCCATAACAGAAAGTATAAGCTTCGGAATAGAAAGGATGCAAAAAATAAAGGTAGGAGAAAACACTTTTGCCCTCACCATAAAACCCATATCAGAAAACTATTCCATAGCTCAGATCACAGAAGAAAAATACGAAAGCCAGAAAGAAATCGAAAAAATCTTATCTCGATTGAACCTCTTACAGAAAATAATTTCAAACCTTCACACACTCCTCAAAAACAAAGAAAGCACAGAAATCTCAAACGTAGAGAATTTTGTTCTGAAATCTCTTGAATCGCTGACTAAAACTCTATCCAGAAAAATAGATAACATCAAAATATCAGAAATTTCAGATATCATCTCAGCTCTCAAAGATATTGGAGTTGAAGTAGAAGAGGAAATACAAGAGAGTAATTTCAATCTACCCGCTGATTTAGAAATAGCGATAGTATGGGCAATCTCAAACTTCCTCACTACAAAAACAGAGAGGAAAAAGGAAAAGTGTAAGGTGAAAGTGAAACTGTCTTTTGATGAGAAAATATCAGAATCAGAACTAATTTTATGTCTTCAAAGAGCAGATCATTTGACCATTGAAAAATTTCAAGACGAAGAGGTAAGAAAGAATTTGAGGTACCTTGGAATAGAAACAGAAAGCACGCTTGAAAAAGATATGATGAAATACACTTTCAGATTTTTAGCTCAATAATTTTCTCCTTCTGATTTTTGAATAGTTGTTCAAAATCTTGAAAAAACAAAAGGTGTAGAATAAAATAAAAATTATGAACGGAGAGAGAATAAAAAGTGCGAAGAGGAATTCAAAACCTATTATTTTGACGCTTTTTGTAACCTGCCTTATATTTTTTTCGGCAAACGCATCGCCTCAAAAAGAACCCGAAAATATTCCCGATTATTTCCCTCAAATTCCATCATTTGAAATTGTCAAAAAACTCGTTCCTGTGCTTGAAAAAGGTTCTGTGGTTATAATTCAGAGAGAAAAAGGCAAGCCACCATTCATAACAGGTATAGTTCTTATCAACGCTTCACTAGAAAAGGTCTTTTCGGTTGTAAGAGAGCTTGAAAAGTATCACGAGTTCGTCCCAAACGTATCAAAAGTAAGAGTAGTTGAAAAAGTAGATGAAAACACAGAGAATGTTGAATATAACCTCGCTTTTGATGTAGCACTTGGTATAAAATTCAAAATATCATATACACTTGAAGAGAAGAACGATTACAAAAATTACATAAGATATGGAGTACCAGCTAAAAAGGGAGAGCAAGCATTCAGAGACGTAAGGTTCATTGAAAAATTCTTTTCATTAGAAGATGGAAGAACCGTTATGATCTATTCTGCTTATGCTGACCTTGCATCATTTGGATTACTCTCAAAGCTTGTTTTCAGAGCATTTCCAGAACTCCAGATCCCAGCGCTTGTAGCGGTCTCAACACTCTTCCCAGAAGCAGTAAAGGAGAGAATAGAGAAAAGGAAGATAATCGTTGAACCAAAGGAGGTGAATTATAACCTATTGAAAGCCCCAGAGCGACTTGATATAAACTCTCTTCTTCCCATACTAAGACTATACAGAAACATAATAATATCTTGGTATCCCGACGAAAGCGGAGTGAGATTTTTCTCATCATTTGTCCTCCTCAAAAGAGATATAGATTACATAAAATCACAGATAACAAATTTTTCAGAATGGCCAAAGGTTTTCAAAATAGTTGAAGAAGCAAATCCAGAAACAATCAGGAACGGATACAGGGTGAAATTCAAGGTCAAATACAAAGTCGTGTTCCCCATAGAACTTGAGTACTCATCAATTTATCTTTGGGACGAAAAAGGAGAGAGATTAACCTGCCAGATAGACAGAACTCAAAAGAGAGATATAGAAGGATCAATCTGCTCTTGGGATTTTTATAACACAAATTACGGAACAGTGATAGGGTACTCTGAGTTTTCAGACCTCAGAACAGGAAGCTACTTCCTAAAATTACTTATGGATAAGGTTCCCGGATTTGGAATAGGTCTTAGGGTAGCTCTTGTTTCTGCGTACTCAGAACTGATGAAAGAAAAGCTGTAAAAAATTGATCAGAGAAAAATTTTTTCAACAAAAATTCGTAAAAATTCAAAAATATTCTTGAAAAAATAAAATAGGTAAAATTTGTATGGGATTGAAAGAAATTCTACCGCTTTTCCCATTTGTGCTTTTGCTCCTGACTATTGCTTTTTTCCCTCTTGCAAGACACGAACTGTGGGAGAAAAATTCAGTAAAAGCATTTATTTCAATCCTCTTTGGAGCGCCCGTGGTAATATTTCTGTTATCAGAAGGCAAACTGAACCATCTTTTACACGTAGCCGAGGAGTACTTTTCATTCATATCTCTTATAACATCACTTTTTATAGTGAGCGGAGGACTTTTTATTGACATAAAAGTTCCTCCATCTCCGGTATTCAACACCCTTATTCTTCTTTTTGGATCAGTTTTGTCTAATATTATTGGGACAACTGGTGCCAGCATGCTTCTTATAAGACCTTTCCTCAGAATAAACAGATTAAGAGAAAACACATTTCACCTTCCCATTTTTTTCATCTTCACGGTATCAAATATAGGAGGAGGCCTAACACCTATTGGAGACCCTCCGCTTTTTATGGGATTTTTAAAAGGTGTTCCCTTTTTTTGGTCGCTCAAACTTTTTCCCATATGGATTCTCGAAATCGGATTGGTTCTGACAGCTTTTTTCGTATGGGATCTGATAACCTTGAAAAAAGAGAGAAAACTCCTTGAAATTTTAGAAGAGAGCAAAAGACAAGAGGGCAAAATGAGCTTTACTATCAAAGGGAAAATAAACTTTTTCTTCTTGCTTATGATAATAATTTCTGTTATATTTTTGAGGACACCTTTGAGGGAGTTGGTCATGTGGGTGAGCGCATCGCTTTCATGGGTTTTAACTCCGAAGGATATAAGGGAAAGGAACGAGTTCAGTTTTGAGCCGGCAAAAGAGGTCGCAATCGTTTTTGCAGGAATATTCGCAACTATGACTCCTGTTTTAGATTTCCTCAGAGAAAACGCAGATAAATTCGGAGTAGATAGTCCGTGGGAGTTCTTTTTTACGACAGGAGTACTTTCTTCATTTTTAGATAACGCTCCGACATATCTTACCTTTTTCGCTATGGCTCAGGGGATTACAGAAAAGTTTGGTCTTACACCTTCGGTTGCTGGTGTATGGGAGCCGTTTTTGAAGGCGATATCAGCCGGAGCGGTCTTTATGGGAGCAAACTCATACATAGGAAATGCACCTAACTTTATGGTAAAAAGCATAAGCGAAGAGATGAAAATAAAAGCACCAAATTTTATCTTCTATATGTTTTATTCCTTCATAATACTTATACCTTCATATTTTTTGATCGCTTTTTTGTTCTTTGGTTTCCCAAAATAAAAATGTTTCACGTGAAACATATATGATAAGAAATATAGCATTGAAAATAAGTTATGTCGGAACAAACTATCACGGATGGCAGGTACAAAAAGATGTCCCAACTGTACAGAGCGAAATAAAAAAAGCAATAGAGAGATTAACGGGAGAGAAAGTGAGATTAGTAGGAGCTTCAAGAACAGATGCGGGAGTCCATGCAATAGGTCAGGTGGCAAATTTCCTAACATCATCTGAAATACCCCCTGAAAGATTCAAGTACGCCCTAAACTCGCTTCTACCACCTGATATAAGAATCACAAAATCAGTAGAGGTTCCAAAAAGTTTCAACGCAAGATGGAGCTTATGCGAGAAAAAATATATCTACGTTATAATCGAAGGAGAGATAAACCCATTTTTGAGGAACTTCGCTCTGCATATAAAAAGACCTCTTGACATTTCAGCAATGCAAAGATGCGCAAAGCTCATCGAAGGAAAACACGATTTCTCATCATTCACACCAGAGAAAGAAAACACAGAAAGAGAAATCAAGCTATCTCAGATATCAAAAAAAGGAAAGATAATACTGTACGAAATTGTAGGAAGAAGCTTCCTTCGGTATATGATAAGAAATATTGTTGGATGCCTCACTGAGGTCGGACTTGGAAAAATAAGCGAGGAAGAGTTTAAAAAGATCTTAATGGGAGAAGAAAAAGCCAACTTCACAGCCCCACCACACGGACTATACCTTGCAGATATAAAGTATCCCGAATACGATATGATATAAATATCTCTTACAGAAAAATAAAACAATTTGTTTACTTTTTATTTAGTGAAAGGAACGGGATCTTCGGTCCGAGGGAGATTTTCATCTCTGTAAAGCTTCTTCTGAAGATTTCTCCATCAATTGTATAACCACCTTCAAACTTCAAAAACACTTCGGAGGCGAGCGAGTTTATAGAATTTTCAAGAACTTTTCTGCCAAGAGCTATGTTTAAGAAATTCAAAGCAAGTTTTTTATGACTATCACCGAAGACAGCAAAGAAGAACTTTCCTTCTTGTGGTTTTGAGATAAAAGGGCGAGTGAACAAAATCATCTTGTCAAACAGAGAAGCAAGGCAGGCAACAGCACGCTTTATTGGAACTTCTGAACCATCTACTTTTATCTCACAGCTTATATATTTTGTCAGCTTCTCTTTCAACTCCCCTCCAAAAAAGAAAGAAAAAATAGCTTTTATTATGAGAGAGAAAGCTTTTTGAGAGCCAAAACCCCATGAATCATATATTTCAGCTCCCGAGAAAATGACGCCGTTCCCGAACATAAATCCATATTGAACAAGGTTTTCCTCCTCAAATTTGAGAGGACTTATCATTTTTACAAACCTCATATCAGGAAAAGATGAGAAGCTATTGACTATATCGCATATTAACCTTGGAGCTGTTCCAACAGTTTGAGGGAGAACATTTTTTGCAACAACATTTAGAGATCCAGCCCCAATTGGGGCTATAATAGGGATTTTCTTTTCACCTTCGGACATAGGTATAAGAAGGTCAATAAATGTTTTTATCGTTCCATCTCCACCAACTAATGCAACTATATCTGCTTTTTTAAGGATATATGAGATTTTTGAGGGGAGTTCGTCTGGATTTTCTGTCTTTACGAACTCGAAGCTATGCTCACGCGAGAGGTATTTTGAGAAAATGTCTTTTATTCTTTCTTCCGAGAAGAATCCTTGAATCGTCTTTCCCGAAAAAGGATTTATGAAAACACAAATATGCATATTTTTTGAGTTTTAATAAATTTTTACGCTTATCTTATTTTTAATGAATGAAATTTTTCTTCCCTTTTACTTTTATTATCTTTTTCAATAAATTACGTAAGTAATTAAAGAAATAAAAAATAATAATTCCGATTTTTTCTGTTGAAAAATCTTTTTTCCCTTTAAAATCAAGGTAAGGAGAGGTTGAAAAATTTGTGGAATTTTTGTGGAAAGTGATGTGGAAAAAATTGTTGAAAATTTTTGTGGAAAAATAAAGGGGTTTTTTAACAAGCTTTTCAACAGTTTTTCCGAAGTTTTTCCACAAGTTTTCCACAGGTTTTCCACAAGGATTATTTTCCATTTCCATTTCTATTTGCGTTTACCTCCCCGATTATTGTCTCCCTGATTGAGTTTATGATCATCTGCAAAGAAGAGTCCTTTTCTTTTTCTGTTTTTATTTTCTCTATTGCGTATATTATCGTTGAGTGGTCTCTGTTTCCGAATATCTGTCCTATTTGTGTTGTAGAGAGGTTAAGCATTTCACGGCAGAGGTATATTGCGACTTGTCTTGCTATTGAAATTGTTTTTTTTCTTCTTGGGCTTTGTATATCTTTTGGTTCAAGATTGAAGAACTTTGCTGTTATCTCTATTATCTTTTTTGCGTCTATGTTTTTCAGAGGAAGGTTTATTTGTGATAGGGCTCTTTCGGCGAGTTCTATATCTGGTGTTTTTTCTTCTATTTCTGCAAACATAACGATTGTTTCAAGGGCTCCTTCAAGCCATCTTACGTTTCCTGTTATTCTTTCTGCTATGTAATGAATAACCTCATCTGGGACGTTGTAATTTCTTTCATATGCTTTGGCTTTCAAAATTGCTACTCTTATTTCAAATGGTGGAGGTTTTATATCTACTATTCTTCCCCACTGAAATCTGCTTATGAGTTTGTTTTCAAAGTTCTTCAAAGAGTGTGGGGGTTTATCTGCTGTGATTACTATTCTTTTTTTTGTGACAAGAAGATAGTTTACTGTCTCAAAGATTTCCTCCCTTGTCGCTCCGCGTGTTTCTGGTTCAAGAAGGTTTATATCATCTAAAAGAAGTACATCACACATATCTCTGTATTTTCTTCTGAATTCTGATAATATATTTTCCTGATATGCTGTCATAAATTCTCTCATAAACTCATTTGCAGGAACATATATCACTCGTGAACCTATTCCGTTTTCTATCACTTCATTTCCGATGGCGTGAAGGAGATGAGTTTTTCCAAGACCGTTGGGACTCCATATGAAAAGCAGGTTTGTTCTTGCTGTTCCCTTAGCTATTTCCATAGCTGCCATTTTAGCAGCTTTGTTGTTCTCTCCCGTCACAAAATTAGAGAAGGTAAATCTTCGGTCTATGGGAAATAAGTTCATCATCTTCTTTTTTACCTCCTTTTCTTCAATTTTAAAAAAATCTGTTCGGCATTTCTACCCCTTTAAAATGGGGTGGAATAAATTTTAATAAACTTGCTTTCATTTTTTCGTTTTGTGGAAAATCTATGAACTTTTTGACATATTGTTGAAATTATTTTTTTCTTTTGAGTATAGAAATCTGTCCAACGGTATGAAAATTTTTTGCTCAGAAATACATTATAAACTCTCTTTTGTTTTCTGTTTCAAGGAGTAGCTCTATTATTTTTGATGACACTTCATCTGAAAATGGCAGGTCTGAATGGAACATGCGTTTCAGAAGAATATTTTTTGTGTTTGGGAGAGTAGGAAGCATGCAGGCAGAAGGTGGAGCCATCCAGTCCCCATCGGAACTGATGGAGACAAAATAACACGATGGAGGGTAGGGTTTCTTTTTTAGTTTTTTTATGAATTCCGAACCTTCCCAGAGGTCATAAGCGGACCTAAGGGGCTTTATCAGATTTTTGAATGGAAGTGCTAAAACGGTGTATTTCAGCCCATTTATTGGTGATGAGATTGTTATAACTCGGTCTATAAATGAACATCCATCCATAGCGCGTATTATGTAGTGTAAAATCACTCCACCCATTGAAAATCCGATTGCTGGAATACGAAGTGTTCTTTTCATTCCGTTGAAGTTGTTTTTGAAGAGTATTTCAAGATACATTCTGAGCTCAATTGCGAGTTCTTCTACTCCTTTATCTACTCCAAGGCGTTTTAGATGGAAGGATATGGGAGCAAATCCGGCATTTTTGAGAGCATTATCTATTTCATACATTGATTCTCTTTTCATCATATAACCCTGGATAACTATGACTGGGATTCTTCTTGTTCTCAAAAGTGAGCTACTTTCATCTGATAGACGCCAGGAAGGAAATAGAGACATTTTTATTGTTCCTATTCTTTCTCTTTCTGTGAATGTCTCTACTATGCTCTTTAAATCTTTCAGTAGTTTTATCATAACCTTTTAATTTTCCTTATTTGCCATCTTTTTTAATATTTAAATTTGCTAACTTATTAAATCCATCTATATATATTTTAATCGGAAATTTTCCTGAACAGATTATTTTCCAAAAATATTGGTAAAATATAATAATCCCGCAAGACAGAGTATCTGATTTAAGGAAGAGAAGATTTTTATAGTTGAAGCTTACCCCGTTTTTGCCCATCTTCTTATAACCACCCCGTTTCAAAAAGATTTATAAAAATTATAAAAAATTTTTGTTTTTGAATGATTTTTTAACCTGTATATTTTTAATTCAGATATTTTCAATTTTTTTCTTTTTTCCCTCTTTCCTTCTCATATTATAAGATTACTTTTTTTATTTTGTGGAAATGTTTAATATCTTGAATGGAGGTTTTTAGACAAGATGAGAAGGATTCTTGTAGCTTTTGACGGGTCTGAACCTTCAAAGAAAGCTCTTGAAAAAGTTATAAAGTTCTCTCAAAAAAATTCAAGTGTTTTTGTTCTTTATGTTATAGATGAGAGTGAAATCAAGTGGCCATCACGGATTGATATATCTCTTATATGGTCGGGAAATATAGACGAACTTGAAAAAAACATGCTTGAAATACACAAAGAATATGCTAATAAAATTCTGAAACAAGCTGAATTGATAGCTAAGAAAAATAAAAGAAAAATCAAAACTATCTGTGAAATAGGGTTCCCCCCTGATAAGATAATTGAGGTTGCCGAAAGATTGAAGTGCGATCTCATAGCGGTTGGGAGCACATCGCGTCTTGCTTTTGAATTCATATTAGGTTCTGTTGCTCAAAAGGTTGTTCTGAAAAGCAAAATACCTGTCCTTGTTGTCAAGCAAAGTTAAGCCAGAGCGAAATTTCGCTTTTTTTCAAAGCCCTATATCTTTTCTGAAATGGGAGTTAGGAAAGAAAATTTCTCTTTCTATTATATCGTATGCTATTTTTCTGGCTTCATCTTTTGACTTTCCTATTCCCACTATGTTGATGACTCTTCCGCCCGATGATATTAGTTTTGAGTTTTCTCTTTTTGTTCCCGCATGGAATATTATAAAGTTCTCTCCCTCTTCACTCTTTATCTTTATTTCTATTCCTTTTTTGTATTTAGATGGATAACCTTCTGCTGCCATAACGACACAGAGTGCATGGTTTTCCATTTTTATATCTTCTATTTTCTCCTCTGATAGAGCTTTTAAGATGACTTCAAAAAAATTGTTTTTTATAAGAGGAAGGATAACCTGAGCTTCTGGGTCTCCTAATCTCGTGTTGAATTCAAGGACATAGGGTTCTTCATCTTTTCCTATCATAAGACCTGCGTAGAGTATCCCGGTGAATTCAATTCCTTTTTCTGCCAACTTTCTCATCAGGGGTTTTATTATTTTATTTTCCACTTTTTCTTTTAGTTTTTCATCTCCATATTCTACTGGTGAATATGAGCCCATTCCGCCGGTGTTTGGACCTTCATCTCCGTCTAATAATCTTTTGTAATCTTTTGCAAAACCGATTGTCTTGAACTGGTTTTTTACACAAAGTGCGAAGTAAGATATTTCTTTTCCTTCGAGGAACTCTTCGATGACGATTTGATTTCCTTCGTCTCCGAACTCTCTTTCTACAAAGATTTTTTTTATTGCTTCTTTAATTTGCTCTTTTGTTTTGCAAACAAATGTTCCTTTTCCAGCGCATAGTCCTGATGCTTTTATCACAACTGGTGGAGTTAGTTCATCTATTTTCAGTTTGCCTGTTTTGAAATCATCTATTGA
Organism: bacterium; assembly: GCA_030550715.1. Classification (GTDB taxonomy): domain Bacteria; phylum Calescibacteriota; class Calescibacteriia; order Calescibacteriales; family Calescibacteriaceae; genus Calescibacterium. The sequence continues at coordinate 22,875 of JAUQOU010000030.1, forward strand.
GTATATTGAGAATTTTGCAGTTGGTATTTCTGCTTCTTCCATGATTTTTTTTGCAAACGACTTTGATGATTCAAGCATAGCTCCTTTTTTTGTTGGTCCGAAGCATATTCTCCCTTCTTCTGTGAGTACATCTACGACTCCTTTTGCGAGAGGATTTTCAGGTCCGACAAATATAAAATCTATTTTTAATTCTGCACATATTGAGGCGACTTCATAGGGGTCTTCGGGATTTATAGACAGGTTTATGCCGATTTTTTCTGTTCCGGCGTTTCCGGGGGCGAAAAAAAATTCTCCCTCTTTATAATCTTTTTTCAGTCGCCAGCCTATTGCGTGTTCTCTTCCTCCACCACCTAAAACCAAGATTCTCATCGCTATAATTTTTTGTAAGTCAGAGGTTAGCTTTTTTTATTTTTGAAATTATTTTTTAGGAAATATGTTATCAGGTCTGAGATGAGTTTTAGCAAGCTTATTTTCAGTTTTATCTCTGCGGAGAATTTTTCTGATACGCTTATTTTTGCTGGTAGAAGTGCTTGTGAAAAGAGGACTGGGAATAATATCTTCTCTTCATATAGCATATTGTTTTTTATTCTCAGAGAAATTTCAGAAACGTTAATTCTCCTTTTCCTTATTGCAAGGATGATAAGAGATAGTATTTTGTCTTCTAAATTTTTTTTCTTTTTAGATTCGGTTTTTGTTTTCTCTTTTTCTCTGTTTTTTTCTTCTCCTGCTTTTGATAATTTTTTCAAGCTATCTTGTATTTTTTCATCTGTTATTTCGGTTTTGAGGATTTTGATTTTGAGGGTTTGAACACATAGGAGAATTTTATCGTCTTTTTCTTCTATTTTGACAGTTAATTTCATTCAGAAATTTTCTTCTCACATAAAGGTTGGGGAGATGAGTTTTGATAGGAGCTGAGCTTTTATTTTCTGCATAAGTTCTTCAAGGAACGGGAATTCTCTCTTTTTTGGCCATATTATTTTTGGTTCTTCTTTTATTTGTGCCAGTTCTATTGCCGTTGATACCGCATCAGAGAATGAACCGAGTTTATCTATAAGTCCGAGTTCAAAAGCTTCTTTTCCTGTGAAAACTCTGCCATCTGCTAATTCGTCTATCTTATCTTTGATTTGAGGTCTTCTTTTTACGACATCTTCTTTGAAGTTTTTGTATAGTTTCATAACAACATCTTGAAGGTAGTTTATATCTATCTCATTAGGTGTTCTGAAAGGGGAGGCAGTGTCTTTGAATTTTCCGGACTTAATGATAAATGGTTTTATCTTTAATTCTTTCATAAGTTCTTCTACTGTGAAGAATATTGAGATCACTCCTATTGAGCCGACTATTGAGCCGGGGAGTGCAAGAACTTTATCACATGCGAGTGATACATAGTAAGCTCCTGATGCACCTATGTTTTCAATTGAGCATATAAGTTTTTTTCCTGTCTCTTCTTTGAATTTCAGGAGTTCATGGTAGATTTCCTGAGAGGCGCCTATGGTTCCGCCTGGAGAGTTTATTCTGATTATAACTGCTTTTATCTCTTTTGCTTTCTTTATTTTTCTGATTTCAGATATTATCTTTTCGGAAGAGAAAATTGTTTCTTCAAGTTTCATAACATATATCGCATCTTTTTTTTGTTCTCTTTCTTTTAAGAGAGATAAACATCCTCTTATTGCGAGAATTATTATGACGAATAAAAATATGTTTTTCACAATTTTTAGAATTCCCTTCATACTTGAAAATTTTACTTCAAACATTTTCAAATTGCTTCTTTGCGTGATTTTATATTCTTTCCATCTGGTTTAAGGTAAGTGGCAATCTCTCACATAATTTTTTTGAATTGATTATATCTTCTTTTTAGCTGATTAAAAGAAAAGGATTATGCCAGAGGTTTCAAAGAGAATAAGTTCGCTTCCAAAGTATCTCTTTGCGGAGATAGATGAACTCAAAAGAAAAAAAATAGAAGAAGGGGTTGAAGTTATAGACCTTGGTATAGGCGACCCAGATATTCCAACTCACAAGATTATAGTTGAAAAGATGAAAGAAGAGGTTGAAAAGCCAGAAAATCACAGGTATCCTTCTTATGAAGGAGATGTATCTTTGAGAAAAAAATTTGTTGAGTGGTATTTTCAGAGGTTTGGAGTTGAGTTTTCTCCTGATGAATGTATAACTCTTATAGGTTCAAAGGAAGGTATTGCTCACTTTCATCTTGCATTTTTAGATGAGGGAGATATATGTGTGGTTCCGTCTCCTTCATATCCTGTATATAGTATATGGACAGGTTTTGCAGGAGGAAAGGTCTATGAAGTTTTTTTGAGGGAGGAGAAAAATTTTCTTTTTGATATTGAGGAGATACCTTCTGATGTTTTGGCTCGGGCAAAAATTCTCTGGGTTTCGTATCCGAACAATCCTACTACTGCTTGTGCAGATTCAGAGTTTTACGAAAAGATATCTTTTTATGCGAAAAAGTATGATTTTGTAGTTGCTGTTGATCTTGCATATTCTGAAATATACTTTGATGAGAATCAAAAACCTTTATCTTTTTTTGAGGTGGTAAAAGACAAAAAAATTCCTGCTATTGAGTTTCACTCTTTTTCCAAGACATTCTGTATGACTGGCTGGCGTATAGGTATGGCAATAGGGAATAAAGACATAGTTTCGGCTCTTGGTAAGATAAAGACCAATACTGATTCGGGGGTTTTCAGAGCGGTTCAGATGTCTGCTAAGTTTGCTCTTGAAAACTATCATAAAATAGTTCCCGAGATAAGAGAGATTTTTTTCAGAAGAAGGAAGAAAGTTGAGAGAGCTCTGGAAGAGGCAGGTATAAAATTTTTCAGGTCAAATGCGACCTCAAAAAAAGATAAAGGTTTTT
>JAUQOU010000059.1 GCA_030550715.1 bacterium
ATTTGCGTTCAGTATAAGTTTGACAAAGTCGCTTGCAGTTGAAAGAAAAATCTGCTTTAAAAAAGGGTCTAATCTTACATACCTTTTGGCTCTGCTTTGTTCTTTGAATTTTATCTTTTCCGAACTCATTTTTGAGGACTTTGTAAAAATTTTTGGTATTTCTTGATTTATTGTGGTTTTTGATTTTTTCTTTTTTTGAAGAGTTCGAAAACTTCTTCTGGTGATAACTCATAAACTCTTTTTCCGTTCTGCGATTTTTTTCTCCTTTTGAAAAGAGAGTATGTGAAATCTATGAATTCTGCTATAAACTCTTTTGATTTTTTTGTGTCTCCGAGATCAAAAAGATTTTTAGATTCTTCTTTTGGATAGAGCGATATAAAGGCGGAATGAACTTCCGGTCTCGGTATAAAGAAAAAGTTGGGGATAACAAACTCTATCTTTGGTTCGTAGAAAAACCTTGTTATGCACGAGATAGCTGAATATATAATTTCTCCTTCTTTTGCCGATATTTTTTCAGCAAATTCTTTCTGAACAAGTATATGAACACTTTTTATGTAGAAGATATCTAATATTATTCTGTGAATAAGAGGTGAAGAAATATAAAAAGGTATGTTTGATACTATTTTGAAAGTTTTTTGGCTTTTCAGTATTTGCTCTATCTTTGCTTCATCTCCTTTTATGATGACCTTATCTGGGTTGTTTTTTTTCATCTCGTGAATGTTTTTGAGGTGTTCAAATTCAAATTCAAAAAAGTCATTTTTTATGAAGATTCCGAAATCAACTCTTTTTATGAGGTTTTCAAATAATCTCTCGTCTGGTTCAAATGAGATGACAAGAATTGATTTTTCTTCAAGGAGTTCAGTTAGGTTTCCTTCTCCGCCTCCGACTTCTATCACAACATCTTCTTCATTAGCGAATGAGGATATTTTTTCAAGGAATTCCGGCTTTGCGAGTTTGTTCTGTCCCATACTTTTTCTCGGGATAATTCTTCGTTTTGGAATTATGTATAGTTCTACTATCTTTTTGAGAAATCTTCTCTGTGGGGAACTCATCAGATTTTGATTTTTATTTTTTCTCCCATTTTCTTGAAGGGGGTTCCTTTAAAAGTGCTTTGAGTTCATCGGGGGGTTCTGGTGTTGGTTCCCTTCTTATTTTCATTTCTCCGTCTTCAAGCCAGATGAAATGGTTATATTTTTCTTCTGGTGGATTGGGGTAATCAATCCGTGCGTGAGCTCCTATGCTGTTTTTTCTTTCAATTGCGCAAAGAGTTATTGCTTCTGCGCAAAGGAGCATGAATTTGAGGTCAAGCGCAAGATGCCATGCGGGATTAAACATTATGTTTCCTGTAACTTTGACTCTTTTTGCTTTCTCTTTGAGTTCATTTATTTTCTCAAGTGCCTTTTTGAGTTCTTTTTCCTCTCTGAATATACCGACGAAATTCTGCATCGTTTCTTTTAGCTCTTCGTGTATTTCGTATGGTGAGATACCATCTTTTTCTTCAAACGGTTTGAGTGCCTCTTTTACAACTTTTTCTATTTCACCTTTGTCAATCACTAGGGGAGTTTTGATAGTTTTTGCGTACTCTGCTGCTGCTTTCCCTCCGAGTTTCCCAAAAACGAGAAGATCAGAAAGAGAGTTCCCTCCGAGCCGGTTTGCTCCGTGAAGTCCCGATGCAACCTCTCCAACTGCAAAAAGCCCTGGAACTTTGCTCATCTGAGTATCAGGTTCTACTCTTACTCCTCCCATAGTGTAGTGCATTGTCGGAGCAACTTCCATAGGTTGTTTTGTTATATCTACCCCTGCAAATTCAAGAAACTGTTTATACATTCCGGGAAGCTTCTTTTTCACCACTTCGGCTGGTAGATGAGAGACATCAAGGTATACTCCACCGTGTTCTGTCCCTCTTCCTTCTTTTATCTCTGTGTATATTGCTCTTGCTACGAGGTCTCGTGTTGAAAGTTCAAGTCGTTCTGGGTCGTATCTTTGCATAAACCTTTCACCTTTTGCGTTGTACAGTCGCCCACCTTCTCCTCTTACCGCTTCTGTGACAAGTATACCTTGAATTCCCGGAGGCCAGACCATTCCAGTTGGATGGAACTGAATGAATTCCATGTCTCTGAGTTCTGCACCTGCGAGCAGAGCAAGAGCGTATCCCGAGCCAGTATACTCCCACGAGTTTGAGGTTATCTTGTATATTTTCCCAAGTCCCCCTGTTGCGAGTACTACAGCTTTCGCCTTGAACAGAACAAATCTACCCGTCTCTCTCCAATAACCTAAGGCACCTGCGATTTTTTCCCCATCTTTGAAAAGATGTATTATAGAGCACTCCTGGAACACATCAACATTATCAAAAGAAAGGAGTTTATCCTGGAGAGTTCTTATCATTTCAAGTCCTGTTCTATCTCCTACATGGGCTAATCTTCTCCACGAATGCCCTCCGAAAGCTCTTTGAAGAATTTTGCCATCGGGAGTTCTGTCAAATAGTGCTCCCCACTCTTCAAGTTCCTTGACACATTCGGGAGCAAGTTGAGCGTGTTTTAGGGCAAATCTCCAGTCATTTAGAAATTTTCCTCCGTACATTGTATCTCTGAAATGTTCTTTCCAGTTGTCTTGCGGGTCGGTATTACTGAGTGCTGCTGCTATTCCTCCTTCTGCCATTACCGTGTGTGCTTTACCAAGAAGCGATTTGCAGACAACTCCGACTTTTACCCCTTCTTTTGCTGCTTCTATTCCTGCTCTAAGACCTGCCCCTCCTGCTCCTACTATCAAAACATCTAACTCATAGGTTTCAATTGTCTCCATATCTATTTAATTTTTTATTTCATTGATTTTTCTTTTTGCGATTTTTTACTTTTTTATTCCTGAAATAAACTTATATAACCTGAAATCTCCTTATATGAGGAGAGTAATTTATATTTAGCTTTTATGGAGTTTGAAGGAATTTATAATCACAGTGAAATAGAAGAATATTGGAGTAGTATTTTTGCCAAGGTATTCGTATGTAATCCAGATTCTCCTAAGAAGAAGTTCTGCGTTGTCATCCCTCCGCCAAATATAACCGGCTCATTACATATAGGACACGCCCTGAACATGACTATTCAGGATATAATAGTGAGATACAAAAGAATGAGCGGTTATGAGGTTCTCTGGGTTCCCGGAACAGACCACGCAGGAATAGCAACTCAACATGTTGTTTCACGAGAGCTTGAAAAAAGAGGTTTGAAAAGAGAAAATATGTCAAAAGAGGAATTTCTGAAATTTGTTGATGAATGGAGAGAACAGAGCCAGAGGAAAATAAAGGAACAGATGGAGAAGTTATGCCTTTCGGTTGACTGGACCGCAAATAGGTTCACATTAGACGAAGGTTATAGGAAGGCGGTTATAAAAGCTTTTGCCGAACTTTTCAAAAACGGTTTGATATACGAGGGAGATTACATAATAAACTGGTGCCCTTCTTGCAAAACTGCTCTGAGCGACCTTGAGGTTGAATTCTCGGAAGAGAAGGGAAAACTCTACTATATAATCTATCCTTTTGAAAAAGAGGGAAAAGAAGGAATATGCGTTGCTACGACAAGACCTGAAACTCTTCTTGGAGATACAGCTGTTGCTGTCCATCCAGAAGATGAAAGATATAAAGACGTTCAATATGTTTTTGTCCCTCTGGTATGGAGGAAAGTTCCTGTAATAAGAGACGATGTTGTTGATATGACATTTGGAACTGGGGCGGTAAAGGTGACACCTTTTCATGATTTTGCCGACTTTGAAATAGCAAAAAGACATAACCTTGACGGAATAAAAATAATGAACGAGGATGCAGTTATAACATTTGGTAGTTATGCCGGCTTGAAAAGAGAAGAAGCAAGAAAAAAGATAGTTGATGACCTTCAAACTTATGGTCTTCTCTTCAAAGTTGAAGATTATATAATTCGTTTGGGGAGATGTTATAGGTGTAGAACTGTTGTTGAGCCGATTATATCAAGACAGTGGTTCGTTGATATGAAAAAACTTGCTCCTCCTGCTATTGAAGCTGTGAAAGGAATTGAATCAAATCATTCTAATTCTGTTGGAGAAAACCGCAGTGATAAAAAGAACAATAAAGTTCAATTTCTTGTGGAAAGATGGAAGAACCTTTATATTTCGTGGATGGAAAACGTAAAAGATTGGTGTATATCTCGTCAGATATGGTGGGGGCATAAAATTCCTGTATCTTCTTGCAATTTATGTGGAGAGAAATTTCTGAATAATGACGGGGAGAAGGAGCAGAAGACATGTCCGCGCTGTGGGTCAGACGATGTTAAAGAATCGGAAGATGTTCTTGATACTTGGTTCTCTTCTGCTTTATGGCCTTTTGCGGTTCTTGGCTGGCCAGAAAAAACCAAAAAGCTCAAAGTTTTCTATCCTACTGATGTTCTCGTTACCGGGTTTGATATAATCTTCTTCTGGGTTGCGAGAATGATAGTTATGGGGCTTTACTTTACAGGACAAGTTCCTTTCAGAAAAGTTTTCGTTCACGGATTGATAAGAGATGAGAAGGGGCAAAAGATGTCAAAGACGAAAGGTAATGTTCTTGACCCTCTGGAACTTATAGAAAAATATGGAGCGGATTCTCTTCGTTTCACTCTTGCTATGCTCTCTTCTCAAATAAAAGATATGAGATTATCTGAAAAATCAGTTGAATCATACTATCACTTTATGAATAAAATCTGGAATGCTTCAAAGTTCGTTATACAGAATGTTGATCAAGCGAAAAGAAATTTCTCTCCGAAATCACTACCTCAAAGATGGATAATGTCTAAACTTTCAAGATGCATACGGAATGTGAGGAACTTTCTTGAGGAATACAAGATAAATCAAGCTCTTTCTGAAATATATGAGTTTTTCTGGAACGATTTCTGCGACTGGTACATAGAGATATCAAAGATTGAGATGAAGGACGAGAAACTTTCAAGTTGCGCAAAGAATACCTTGGTTTTTGTTCTTGAAAACTCTCTGAGGATGCTTCATCCGTTTATTCCCGCTCTTACTGCTCATATATGGAGCTTGATGAGAAAAAAATATGAATGGAAAGATGAACCTGAAATAATATCTTTTGCCAGTTTTCCTGATTTTGAATTCGAAGAGGAAGAGTCGCTTGAGATTGGACAGAAGCTTATCACAATAGTCAAAGAGATAAGAGCTTTGAAAGATGAGCTTGGCTTTAAAGTTTCAGATGAGGTTGAGTCGGTCGTTCTGACTTTCGGAGATACGCACTTTGAACAAGTTGTCAAAGATAATATAGATTGGATAGAAAAACTTTCTCGTTCTAAGGTTTTAGTTCTGAACAGTGATAATTTTCCCGATTCATTTATTCCTTCATCAGAAAAAGGTGTTGCAGTTGCTATATCTTCAAAGGGCGCAAAGCTTGTGGAGAGCATAGAAAAAATAAAAAAGGAAATTTCAAAACTTGAAAAGGATTTTGAGAGAGTGAAAAAACGACTTTCAAATCAAGATTTTCTCTCACGAGCAGATGAAGAGGTTATAGAGGAGCATAAAAAAGAGTTCGAAGAGTTATCGTTAAAGATAAAGGTTCTTAAAACAAGGTTGGATATACTCTCCAGGTTTTCAGATAAGAGAGATTCAGTTTGACAAATTTCAGCTCAATACACTCAGATTAATT
>JAUQOU010000060.1 GCA_030550715.1 bacterium
GAAGAGATAAAAGAAACATTATCCCCTGCGAAATATATACAAATCTTGAAATCAAACCCAAAAGCAAAACAAAAACTTGAGAGGCAAGCAAGGCTGAAATCAAAAATCCATCTCCATCAACAACCCCTGCAAAGAACTCCAAAATTATAACGGAAAGGAAAAATATGTTCAGAAGAAAAAGAGGAAAAAGAACATATCTTGCAAACCTTCCTAAATAGTTTTCTGCTATCTTAAAAATAGAACTTTCTTTACTGCGGACGAGAAAGAGTAAGACCGAAAAGTCATAGAACGCTCCTAAAACCGCCGAACCAAAAAATACCCACATCAAAAACGGCACAAGTCCAAATTTCACAAGAAAAAAGCTACCTATGAGCGGACCTATCCCAAAAGAAGAACCGAAGTGTCCCCCAAAAATAGAAATAAACTTAGCAGGAACATAATTGACTCTATCGTATCTTTCTATTGACGGAGTGGGATTTATACAGTTTATCTTGAAGAACCTTGAAAATCTGCTCCAAAAAGTATATGAAAGAAGGAAAAATGCTAATATGATGAAAAAGATGAACGAGGATTCCATTTTTCATTTAAAACGGTTAGTCCCAAAGTTTAAACTTATATAATTCCAAAAAATTTTTTATCAAAAATCCAAAAAATTTTTGAACCCCCGTTCAAAAAAACAGAAAAATCAGAAAAACAAAGCAAAGATAAATAGTAATTTTCTGGTTATGGAGATAAAGAAAATTCTTGTTGCCAACAGAGGAGAAATAGCAAGGCGCGTCATACACACATGCAAGAAACTCGGTAAAAAAACCGTAGCGGTTTATTCCGAAGCAGATAAAGACCTTCCATTTGTTCAGGAAGCAGATGAAGCGGTATGCATAGGTGAGCCTCATCCGCTAAAAAGCTATCTCAACATACCAGTTATCATTGAAGTAGCTAAAAAAGTAGGAGCAGACGCAATACATCCCGGATACGGATTTTTGTCTGAAAGAAAAGAATTCGTCAAAGCTTGCGAAGATGCCGGAATAACATTCATAGGTCCCTCAGCAGAAAGTATGGAGGTGATGGGAGATAAGGCATCTGCAAGAGCTTTTGCAAGAGCACAGGGAGTACCCACACCTCCCGGAACAGAAATTTTGAACTCTCCCGAAGAAGCCGAAGCGTTAGCTGAAAAATTATCTTATCCCGTTCTCATAAAAGCGTCAGCAGGCGGAGGAGGAATAGGAATGGTCAAAGTTGAACGCAGAGAAGATATAAAAAGAGCTTTTGAACAGGCAAAATCCCGCGCACTTTCAGCTTTCGGTGATGACAGAGTTTATATGGAAAAATATCTTGAATCCCCACATCACATAGAAATTCAAGTTCTCGGAGATGGCAAAGGAAATATAACAACATTCCCAGAAAGAGAGTGCTCGGTTCAAAGAAGACATCAAAAAGTCATAGAGGAATCGCCATCTACATTCGTTGATGAAGAGTTAAGAAAAAAAATAAGAGAAGCAGCAAAAAAACTCCTTTCTGCACTGAAATATAAAAATGCAGGAACCGTTGAATTTGTCGTAGATAAATACAAAAACTTCTACTTCCTTGAAGTGAATACACGTCTTCAGGTTGAACATCCCGCAACAGAAGCAATAACAGGATTTGACCTCGTAGAGTGGCAGATAAGAATAGCAGAAGGAGAGAACCTCCCAAAAGAAGAAGATATAAAAATAAACGGATGGGCAATAGAGGCGCGAATATATGCCGAAGACCCCGTAAAATTCCTGCCATCTCCGGGAGAGATAAAAAAACTCGTTGAACCAAAATGCTCAAAATTCCACTGGAACTCAGAAGATGTCCGACTTGATATAGGATACAAAGAGGGAAACAAAATCACTCCATTTTACGACCCACTCATAGCAAAGCTCATCGCACGCGGAAAAACAAGAGATAAAGCAATAGAAAACATATTAAAAGCACTTGACGAGATGATAATAGAAGGACCAAAAACAAATATACCTTTCCTCAAAGAAGCAATATCTTCTGAAATTTTCAGAAAAGGCGGATACGACACCCACTTTATACCAAAACTCCGGGGAGAAGAAAAATAGCAACCTCAAATTAAATTAAATTACAAAATCTCAAAGGTTTATTAAAATAATTGATGTCTAAAAAGAATGAAAAAATCAGACCTTATTTTCTGCTTTATACTTGGAATAATTCCAAATCTTGCTGAAATATACTCACTTTTTTCATTCAAACAACCACTGTATTTTCATTATGATGAAGCAATATGGGTTAGGCAATCCCTTTTTTGCGGAAAGGAATTTCCTTTCTACGAACAAAAGTGGGGGCTTATCATACCTTCCCTTTGCTTGATATACCCTCTCAAATTCTTCATACAACCATACTTTTTCTCATCTTTAAGAATTATCTTCACAGTAATCAACTTCATTTTAACCTTCAAAATTCTGAACCTTTATTTTCCAAGAAAAACATCTTACATCATCACACTTTTTATATTCTCAAATATATTTTCCGGCTCTAAACTCATTTTATATAAAACCTTAGAATTTTTGGGATTTAACATAAACCCAAATTTGACTGTTTTTACAGAAAACGCCCTTATCTCTAACATATACGGAAATACTCTGAGAGTTTTCAATCCTTCTTATTTTATGATTTTCTTTCTTTTATTCACTCTGGCTTTCTCATCAGCTTATCAAGAAAAAGAAAACAAAAAAAGAATTGCTATAACAGGAGTTCTTGCGGGACTGATATTTTACTCCCACCCTCACTGGTTCGCATATACTCTATCAACACTTATCATCACTCTCTTTTTATTTTTCATATCTAAAAATGAAATAAAAAGCATAGTGAAAATAATTTTTTTATCTTTGATTGTAGGACTTCCCGGAATCATCTTCAATCTGTATCAAAGAGAAATGCTGAAAGAATCAATAAAAAGAGGAGCAATGATAGTGATGATAGAAAATCAAAGTATATCTGTACCGAAGGAATATTTAGCTCTTTTCTTGCTTGCTTTGGTTTCTGTTCTTTTTTTCTCAAAACGCATGAAAAAAGATTTATTCCTTCTATCAGGAGCTTTAAGCGGATTTATTTTATTTACTGTTGAGCCAATTTCCAGAATATACACACAGATTACCCCACATATAACTGTGCCTTTCAAGATTTCCTCCAAAATCGCAATCGGATTTTCAATACAAAAAATAGAAGAAAAATCAAAACTGCTTGCCAAAATACTACTCACTATCTTCCTTACCATATTTATTTCTCAGTGGATATTTTTTTGTATCAGAATAATCAGAGAACTCAAACACGAAAAAATTGAGAAAATAAAACAGTTCAGAAAAGTTGCGGAATTTATAAAAACAAAAACAGAAAAGAACTCCGTCATAACAGCAGAAGATTTCTATGGATTTTTTTTCATACACGATGTTTTTCCTACATCATCTGAACTAATGCTATCTATTCTCTCTCAAAGATATATAATCCACAACACCATAAATTACTTCTCAAACCTTAAAGATGAAGATGTCTTTGAAAGATTTATCGCAAGAGCTAAACTTCTCGGATACTCAGACGAAGAGTTGAAAGAATACATAAAAGATATATCTGAAAGGGAACACGTGGTATGGGGGAACTCTCCTCTTTCAGTTTTTATTTCACGAGCATATTTCGGAATACCCCCAAACTTCACAATAGAAAAATACAAAAATTTAAAAGAAGCACTGCCAGAACTTACAGAAAAAATCCTCGAAATGTATAAAGATGAGGAGAAAATGAATCAGATATTAAAAAAATACAAAATTGATTATGTTGTGAGAAAAAAAGATTATGAAGGTGAGCCATACCTTGAAAAAATTTCAGAAATTGGAGATTTCAAAATCATGAAGGTAGTTAAATAAATGCAAAAAATATTGAAAAAAATTTGACACCAAGATTATAATATAATTATGCTCGGAGAAAGACTTGCAAAACCTATGGAGGTAAAAATTATGGGTTCATTAAAAAAGACAGGAATATTCCTTTTGCTTCTTCTCACATCATACTGCGGGAATGAGAAAAAAGAAAATAATCAGCAAACCCTTAGCCCAGAATTTCAATCTGCAAAAATAAAAATAGAAAGCATTGACCCAGAGAATGAATCAGTAGATGAAATTATTCAGTATTATAAAGACGCTCTCAAAGATATTTCAAAAAAAGTAAAATCAACAGACCCGAATATAAAGCCAACACCAGAAGAAAAATATCTTTACTTCCTTGCAGATACTGCTCTTCTTTTCCATCAGCTTGTCAAATTCCTCAATGAGGCTGCAAAAATCGTAATAAGTGGTAAAATAGATGTAAATTCTCTTGAAAATTTAATAGACAGCCTACCTAAAACACCGCCGGCAAGATTATATGTATATCAATATGAAGGAGATTTGCCCTATGGATGCGACAAAACTTCAACATTATCAGGAACACTATGCGGATTCCTTGACAGCATCTTCCTCCGAAGATTGGAAAACAACCTGAAAATTCTCCGCGAAATAGAAAGTGAAAACCCAAACATAAAAGTGAAAATAAAAAGAGTCCCCGTAAAGATTCAGCTTCTTGTCTTCTCTTACTATCTTGATTTCGGAGGAGAACACTCAGGAGATATGCTCTACTTTTTTGACTCCCTTCTCTCACTTATAGACGCATCTTTCAGATTTATATTTTCTATAAGCATACCCCCTCCACAAGGAGTCATGGACATACCTAATTATCTTTCAAGCATAACATCTGCTGGACTTCCCTCACTTTCAGAAGACCCAATCTTACATCTCGGGAGAATTTTCACTTATCTTCTCATAAATAATAAAGAGCTTCTTGTAGTTTCTTCTACCTTTGAAGTGAATAGAGCAAGGTATCAGCTTTCACAAGCGCTTGAAAAAACCCAAAAGTTCATAGAATTTATCCTTCTGAACAATGTAAATACTCAAGAGACCGTTTTCTACTACGATACAGAAAAAGAGGTGATCAAGCTCAGATACAAAAGAAATGGTAAATCTCAAGATGTTGAGATACTGAAAAAAAGCGATGCTGAAACCTTCAAAAATGTAATACAGAAAATAAATACAAACCTGATGAGCAAACCGGGGAATCAACTCATATCTACCAAAGATTTATCTTATGTTCTATCGGTTTTACTCGTTGGCTTGATAAAGTCGGGAATAATAGATCCTATTCTTGATATAGTGATAAAGACAGTAGGAGACCCTCAGCAAACTCAACTTATTCAGAAGTTTTTAAGCTCTGACCTATTTCAGCCAACATTCATTTCAAATGTTATATCCTCTGTTTTAGGAGATGTGATATACTTTGATTTCGGGACTATGTTC
>JAUQOU010000003.1 GCA_030550715.1 bacterium
CTTTACGGGACAAAAAAATAAACTTTTTTATGAAAAAATGAAAAAAATCACTCTTGATTATTAAAATTTTTTCTACCGAATAGTAGTTAAATATAAATAATATATAAGAGAAAAACAGGAGTAAAGAAAAAATGATAACGGAAAGATATGACTTCGTCATCATTGGTGGAGGTCCTAACGGACTTGGAATTGCGGCTTATCTTTCAAAGTCAGGATATAAAGTTTGCATATGCGAGGAAAGATTACAGCTCGGTGGCGGAGCGGAAAATGCTGAACCTATTCCCGGCTTCAGAATAGACCCACACGCTACCTATCTTTACGGAGCAGCCGCACCAATTTTTGAACAGCTTGAACTATGGAAATTTGGCTTCAGAATGAGGTATTTTGCTACCCTATCAGGAGCCATAACTTCCGATGGAAAAGCAATAATCGCTGGAAGATTCAACAGAGAAGGAACGTACGAGAGCATAAAAAAATATTCCCCACGTGATGCTGAATTTTTAAGAATAATGCAAGATACATTTAAACCGTACGCAAAAGATTTCCTCAGAAGTATATTCTGGACACCTCCGTATCCCCCAGGACAATATGATTATGATGAACTCCCGTGGTTTAGGTTTCTGAAAGAAAAAGTTCCTGGAGCACTTTCTCTATTTCCGACAGAGTACATGGAACTTTCAACTTATGAGATTTTAGCTCCCGCCACATATATACCACCTTTACCACCAATTGAAATGGTGGATCCGGAAGAAACTGGAATGGGTTTTATGGTCCCTCTGCTTGTCGTAAGGGCTACTCAGAAGTGTTATACTTATGGAGGTTCTCATAGATTTGCAAGTGCTATGGCTAGGGAGTTTTGCTCGCTCGGCGGAATAATACTTGATAACGCAGAAGTAGAAAAAATAATAGTTGAAGGGAAAAAAGCAGTAGGTGTAAAGTTAAAGGACGGCAGAAAGATTTTTGCAAAAGTCGTAGCCTCTTCTTTGCCCGCTCCAATAACCTTTGAAAAACTATCACAAATACCCGAGAGCGCAAAGGAAGAGTCCCAAATTTTAAATGACTGGAAATGGGATAAATGGTCTTTCTTTACTCTTCACTTCACTTCAAAATCAACTCCAAAATTAAAACCAGGGAGAGAAAACCCTTTATCTTTCATGACAATCATAGGATTCTCAAACCTTGAAGATGTAATGGATTTTTTCAGAAAATTAAAGGAAGGGAAACCAGAAATAAGAGGAGGACACTTTACATGTCAGAGTATGTTTGATGACACTCTTTCAAGAGACGGAAAAGTTGTATCATTCCTGCAGGTATGTTTCCCATATTGTGATTACAAAAAGGAAGAAATAGAAAGAGAACTTCTCAAATTATGTGAAGAATATTTTGAATTTTCACAAGATGAAATAGCAAGCGAAGGTCCAAAAGAAATAGAAATGAGATTGACCTCAATGGTAAGAGGGTCAATAAAGCATGGAGATTACACTCCAACACAGATGGGCTATTTTAGACCAACGGAGAACTCATCTTCTTCGGCAACTCCTGTTGAAGGGCTTTATCTTTGCGGTGCAAGTACATATCCAGGTGGGCTAATAATAGGTGGTCCGGGATACATCGCTGCAAACAGAGTATGCGATGATCTTGGAGTCAAAAAGTGGTGGAAACCCCCGGATTTTATATTGAAATTTCTCAAAAATTATGGGGATAAATGAGTAAAAAGGAGGTTCAAAAGGAATATGAACACATATGATTTTGATGTCATAGTGATTGGTGGTGGTATAAATGGTTTAGCAGCTGCGGCGTATCTTGGAAAAGCTGGGTTATCTGTTGCAGTATTTGAAGCGAGGTCTGAATGCGGGGCTCACTGCAACACAGAAAACCTTACTCACTCGGATTTTTTACATAACTTACATGCAACATGGCTTATAACTGCTTTATCTCCTGCTATGGAAGACCTTGAACTTGAAAAATTTGGATTAGAACTTGTGGGAACAGATTACGCATATGGTAAGACTTTCCTGGATGGAAAATGCGCTCTTTTAGGAACATTCCCACAAGATACTTTCAGAAACTGGGAAAAACTATCTCCGAAAGATGCGGATTTTTTCCTGAGAGCATCCGAAATACTACTTGAAAATTTTCAGGAAATTCTTGAAATGGTTCATGATTTTCTCTTCACACCTCCAAAATACTCAAAAATTGAAAAACAAGTAAGATTTTTTGACAAAATAGTGAGAAAACTTGGAATAGGAGTTCCTCCGGAAGAAATAGTTCTGATGAATGGATTTCAAGCTCTTGATATATTCTTTGAGAGCGAACACATAAAGACACTCATTTTATCTCTATCATGGATAGGGGCTATGCCACCAATTTATAGAAAAATCGGTTCGGTAGGATGTCTGAGTCAGGCGTTAATGACAGGTCCTATTTTTCCTGTTCATCAGGCAAAAGGAGGTTCCCATGCACTTACACACTCGCTAATAAGATGTGCAAAACATCACGGAGTTAAAATATTCTCAAACTGTCCGGTTTCCGAAATAATAATGAAAGATGGACAAGCAGTTGGAGTAAAACTTCTATCCTCCGCAGTTTTTCCTTCGGCTGAGTTTTACGCAAAGAAAATAATCAGCAATCTTACACTGACAGAAACTTTCAGACTCATAAAAGAACAAGACATAGATCCGGAGATAAGAGCAAAAGCCAGGTTCTTCTGCTATGATGAACAGGTAATTTTCGGAGTACATTATATGTTATCTCAACCTCCTATATGGTCATCTTGTGAGTTTGATGAAGGGATACAAAGGTGTTTTATGGGATATTTAGGTGGAGATAGCGTGAAGGAAATGAAAGAATTTGCTGTTGAGCTTATATCAGGTGTTATACCTCAAAATCTTATAGCTAATTGGTTTGTTCCAACATTAGCAGATCCAAGCCAAGCGCCAGAAGGTTATCATACAGCATTCCTTTGGCTTGATGTACCCCCGATACCAATAAGGTTCGGAGAAGAAAAACTTGAATATAACTTCTCAATGTGGGACAAGATAAAATGGAAATTAGCAGAAAAACTCACAGATCTATTTGAAAGATATGCTCCGGGTTTCAAGAAAAATGTAATAGATATGTTTCCCTATTCACCACTTGATGTTTGGAGAAATAACAAATCTGCAATAAAGGGTAATTGGTGTGGTGGATCTGTTATTCCGGAGCAATTTTTCGCTCTGCGACCACTTGCGGGAATAACAAAATATGGAGCATCAAGAACATTTATAAAAAACCTATATCTTTCCAACTCAATTCATCCATATGGAGCTACATGGCTTGCATCAGGATATATATCAGCTTGCGAAGTCATAGAGGATATGGAACTTGAAAAACCAAACTGGTGGAAAGCCAAAGCATGTGAGTGGTACATAAAAAACATATCAAAAATACCGAGAAATCTCGGGGTTCCGGAAAAATTCAAAAAGCAAACATGAAAGGGTATATAAAATGATAGACGAAAAATAATTAGAGAAATTCTTTTCTTTTCGTTCTTTTTAATTTGCCTCGCAATTGCTTTGATTCAAACAATCTTTTCATGTATGATGGAGAAAAATCTATCTTTCTACTTGAGTATAAGTTTTCAAGACCTTCTTCAACTATTCTCCCTGCAACCCTTACTAATCCTTTGCTCTTTTTCAATCTTCTCTCCCACTCTCTCATTTTACTTTATTTTTGCTCTTCAATCTTTTCTTCTTCTTCCCTCTCTCTTTTTTTGATAGTTCTCTGCTTTACCTCTGGAAGGACCTTTTCAGCAATTTCAGGAATAAGAGATATAGCTTTTTCTATAAGTGATGATTGAGGTTTTGCGGTTGAGTAAAATATAGCTCCTCCATCTTTTGAAACAACTAAAATTCCTATGGGTTCAACAGAAATAGCCCCACCAGAAGCTCCAAGTTCGTTTGATGAACGAGAACCAGCCATAAAACCTATTTTTAACTTCAAAAGAGGTATGATATGAGATGAACCGACCTCTATAGGTTTGCCTACTATTGTCTCAGACCTGACAACATCTTTTATTTTTTCAAAAAGAGAAGTAAGTATAGATTCAAGACCAAGCTCTCCCCTATTCTGGTCGCTCTTATCCATACCAGAAATTTAGAAATTTAACTTAAAATTTTCTCAAAATAACACAAAGTTCCCAAATAAAACGAAAAAAGAGCCAAAATAAGAAAATTCAGAGCAGAAAAATATTTCTGCCAAAAAGAAGATAAAAAGTTGAAAAAATTAAAAAATTGAACAATTGTTCAAATTTTTTGTCAAAGGAGGGAACAGATATGAAAATCTATATAAGAGGAGTTTATTATGACCCAGTAGTTAAAGAAAGACATGGAGAGACATATAAAGAAGTAATACTCAGAGTTTTCAAGAATGTCTTGAAAGATGCAGGAATAAGCAGAGATGAGGTTGAAGGAATAGTATTTACTCCGCCTGCACTTGGAGGGCTAAAACAACACTTCATGCACGCCCATCACATGGGGCACTACCTTGGACAGGATTTCAAAGTTGAGGTGATGGTTGAAAACGGGGGTAGCACTGCTGCCCTTGCAATAAGATATGCAATGCTTGAAATAATGTCTGGAAGATGCAAAAGCGTGATGGTAATATGCCTTGACGACAGAAGCGATAGAATACCCGAAGGAATGGAATTCCCACATTTTATATACGATATAACAATAGCTCAAATAAACCTATATGGACCCTTTGATTCAATGTACGGAATAGGAGCTCCGATACCATACTATGCCATGGCAGGACAAAGATATATGTATGAGAAAAAGGTTTCAAGAGAAGACCTGAACTATGTAGCGGTCAGGTTGAGAGAAAATGCACAAAACAACGAAAAAGCACTGATAAGAGAACTTATAAAACCCGAGGATGTAACGGCATCAAAAGAGATATGCCCTCCTTTACACCTTCATGACTGCTCTATATTCGCAGCAGGAGCAGCAGGAATACTGCTCGTTTCAGAGGAGTTTGAAAAATCAAATCCGAGCAAAAAAAGGAGAGTGTCAATAAGAGGATACGGAGAGTATCACACACCAACTTCATTTCTGCCAAACCAGTTAAAATATGTTCCTTACTACTCTGAGGCAACAAGGAAAGCTACCAAAGAGGCATTCTCACAGGCAAAAATAAAACCACAGGATGTAGATGTTGCGGAAATATACGGAGTTTTCTCTACAACAGAACTCACCATACTTGAAGACATGGGATTTTTTGAAGAAGGCAAATCGGTTTATGCATTTAAAGAAGGGAACATCGGAAGGGAATCAAAACTTTATGTTGATCCGTCTGGTGGGAGAATAGCATGCGGACACCCCGCGGGAGCAACACCTGCAATAGAAATGTGTGAAGTAGTCGCACAACTTAGGGGCGAAGGCAACACAAGACAAAAGAAGGGAAGATGCGATATAGGAGTTGTTCAAGCAGAACACGGAATGCTAAACGGTTCAGTAGTATTCGTACTTGAAGGGGAAGGATAAAAAATTTTTTCAGAATTTAAACGAGAGAAATCCGCCAAGCTCGTATCCTTGCCTGACATTTCCGTTCTGTCCAAAATTCCCCACAGCAAAAACATCAAAATCTAAAAACAGAACAGATAAAACGAGGTGAGCAGAAGGTTGGAAGACAAAACGACTGAAATCTTCATATATACCTCCAATCCTTATTCCAGCAGAAAGAATCTTGGGAGCAACATCAAAAAAGTACCCCGAAAATAAAAACACTTCATTTTTTGTGGTATGTGGATAGAGCAGATTGACCTCTTCTTTTTTTTCAGGAGAAAAATTTGCTCCTAAAATAAAGTCCAATTTCAAAAATGCAACATCAAACTTAAAATAAGCTTGCGGACTTATAATTATTCTTCTTTGCGAAAAAGGAGTGCTTCCCGTTGGGAACTCAAAAGAAAGTATAAAGGTAGGAGAAAGTACAAGGTCAACGGGATTAAATTTGAGGTCAGCAGAAAAATCTGAAAATTTAAGAATGCTCTTTTTCAGATCGTATCCGAAAGGGAAATCTAACCTTAGCCCAAACATTTTTAAAAACTCAGCTTCTCCAAAAAATGATAGCGCAAGATATGGCTCATAGCTTGTGAGATTTCTCCATGAGACAAAAGATAGAACTCCAAACCTATTAATTACAGAATGATCTGAAAAAAGATGTGGATAACCAGTAGATAATATCAGTACCGAAAATAAAAGAGCTGACATATAAGCTATATTTTAAAAAATCTCAACCAAAAGTGTATTCAAATATATGTGATAAACGAAATATCTCAATCAAAAACTCCTAAAATAAATTAGGTTAGGTATTACAAGATGGAGGAAAAAAGATTTGTCTACTTAGATTACAACGCTACAACTCCACTAAGAGAAGAAGTAGCAGAGGAGATGATAAAATATCTCAATGTTGGAAATCCATCATCACCCCACTGGTCTGGTAGAGAAGCAAAAGAAGCGTTAGATTTTGCAAGGGAAAAGATAGCAGGACTTATTGGAGCAGATATACACGAGATAATATTCAACTCCGGAGCAACCGAAGGAAACAACACAGTTATAAAAGGTATAGTTTTTTATGAAATGAAAAAAGGTAGAACTCCCTTTATCATATCAACAAAGGTTGAACATAGCTCAGTCCTAAGACCATTAGAGTTTGCAAGAGAAATGGGAGCAAAAGTTGAGCTTATAGGGGTCGATAGCTATGGACTTCCAGACCCAGATGACTTTCGGAAAGCAATAAAAAAGAACGGGAAACCATCTCTTATTTCTGTGATGCTTGTAAACAACGAAACAGGAGTGATAATGCCAGTAAAAGAAATAGCAAAAATAGCAAAGGAAAACGATGTTTTTTTTCACACAGATATAGTTCAAGGAGTTGGGAAGATTCACTTGAACCTGAGAGAAATCGGAGCCGACTTTGCCACATTTTCCGGACACAAAATATATGGTCCAAAAGGTATAGGAGTGCTTTTCATAAGGAAACAGACGCCTCTTGAGCCATTGCTTCACGGTGGGAAACAAGAAGATGGATTAAGAGCTGGAACTCAGAATGTAGCAGGAGCAGTTGGAATAGCAAAGGCACTGGAACTCAGTGAAAACGAAAGAGAAGAAGAAATGAAACGCCTCAGAAATCTCCAAAGAATTTTTGAGGAAATGATCCTTCAGATAGATGGAACAAAAATAAATGGGCATCCCGAGTTCAGGATACCTACAACTTCAAATGTCTTATTCAAGGGAGTAGAAGGAGAGACGCTTCTTATGGCTCTTGACCTTGAAGGTATTGCGGTATCTATTGGTTCTGCTTGCTCTGCCGAGTCAAAGACGCCCTCGCATGTTCTTATGGCTATGGGACTTTCGCAGGAAGAAGCCCAGAGCTCCATAAGGTTTTCATTTGGACTCTTCACAAAAGAAGATGATATATACTACACAGTAGAAAAACTCAAAAAAATCATAAGCAGGTTGAGAAAGTAAATTTCAAGCGGTAGATTTTCAAAGTCCCAGCAGAGAATTTTCTTCTGTGCAAATGTGAAGAATTATCGCTAACATAAGTTTTAGACCTAACTCTATATTCTCCATTGATATTCTTTCATCTATACCATGCATGGTTGAGAGGTCTTCATCTGTGAGGAAGAAAGGAAAAAAGCCATATGCTGGTATTCCTTTTTTTCTGAAAAATCTTGAGTCCGTAAAGCCGGTTGCGAGGATTGGGAAAAAAGCCGTCTCGAAAACAGCAGAGGTTGCTTCTTTCAGCAGAATCATAAAATCAGATACAGGATTTGATTGAGACGGCTCATAAACAGAAATTATTTCAAAACTCACCCGTGGATCATCAACAATCTTTCTCATTCTCTCAATAATCTCGTCGTGGTCATATCCGGGCAAAATTCTTATATCTAGTATGGCTTCGGCTTCCTCTGGGATGACATTTTCTTTGTATCCCGATTTCATTATTGTGACGCTCAAAGTATTTGAAAACATAGCAGAAAGTTTGTTTTTATTGAGCATGTAAAAGAGTGATGAAAGAGCTTTACCTAAAATCTCTTTTGCAAAGTCAGATTTTTCAATGAGAGAGAGCAAAAGTTTCAGACCTGAAAGAGATTTTTTATTATCAAGAAGATAGAATTTAGCAGAACTTATAAATCCATCGGAAAGTTTTTTACCGAGATCTGATTTCAAGATTTTGTAAAGAGCTTGAACGAGAATGAGGTTTGGATTATCTTTATGAGGCATAGAGGCGTGCCCCGGCTTACCCTTGGCTTTTATTTTGAGCCAGAGCGGACCTTTTTCTCCAAAGCACGGCATATAAATTTTTCTGTTTCCGAGAACCACCCCAGTTCCTCCTTCATTCAGAACTCCGAAACCATCTATATCTAAGTTTTCAACGACATATTTTGCACCTTTTTCTCCCCCCATTTCTTCATCTGCAACGGAGATGAATTTTATTCCTCTATCTGGTTTTATACCCGACCTTTTTATAAGGGTCATGGCAACCGCTTCTACAACTGCAAGTCCCTTGCAATCTATCGCTCCCCTACCCCAAATATATCCATCTTTTACCTCTCCTGAAAAAGGAGGAAATCTCCACTCAGATGGATTAGCGGGAACAACATCAAGGTGGCTCAAAAGGATAATCGGCTTTAAATCTTTTTTGCCTTCTAAATTCGCAATTACACTGCTCCTTTGCGGTTCTGACTCAACAATTTGAGATTCTATACCGTATTCTGAAAAATATTTTGAAAGAAGTTCTGCGGCTTCTTTTTCATTTCCCGGAGGATTTGTCGTGTCTATTCTTATAAGTTTTCTCAAAAGTTCTACTGCTTCTTCCTTAACCTCCTGCCACCTTACTGAATTTACTATCTCCTTTATCTTCTGCAACTTTTTTGAATTTCTCATAACTATAAATTATAAAAACAAAAATGCTTCAAGATGATATTTATAATATCTGGCGGGACAGGTAATATTGGCTCTTATCTCCTAAAAAGAATATCAAAGCCCGAAAACACTTTGATAGTACTGACGAGGAAACAATCAAAAAAAGAAAATAAAAAAATATATTTGAACTGGGACGAGCTACCTGAAATATCAAAAATAGTAAATCAATTAAAAAAAAATGAAAAGATCGTGTTTATAAATCTTGCGGGAGAGAACATAGGGCAGAGATGGTCTAAAAAGACGAAAGAGAAAATAATGAAAAGTCGTGTGGAATCAACAGAAAAGATGGTTGAGTTAGCCAAAAGTGTGGGAGCAGATTTATTCATCTCTGCTTCTGCGGTAGGATACTACGGAGACACAGGGGAAAGAGAAGTAGAAGAAAGCGGTCCGAAAGGCAACCTCTTCTTGTCTGAGGTATGCGATATGTGGGAAAAATCTGCTAAAAAAGCTGCGGAGCACGGGATAAAGACAGCAATAGCAAGAATAGGAGTAGTGATCAGCCGAGAAGATAAGTTCATAAAATACCAACTACTCCCAATAATACCAATAGTAGCTAATCCTTTTGGCAAAGGAGAAAACTATATATCATGGGTTCATATAGAAGATGTCATAAATTGCTTTGAATTCATAATAAACGAAAGAGAAAGAGTTTTCGGCAAAGGAGAGAATCTTATTATTTTCAACCTCTGCTCCCCTAAACCGGCAAAAGCCAAAGAGATAGTAAAAGAGCTATCAGAACATACAGGGAGAAAAATCATCTTTCCTGTTCCTACTTTTCTTCTTTCAATAGTGATGGGAAGTGATTTCGTAAAGGAGACAATAAAGATAAGTCAAAGAGTAGTTCCAAAATTTCTGCTTTCAAAAAATTTTGAGTTCAAATACAAAGAAATAAAAAGTGCGATTGAAAGAACACTGAAAGAATAAAAGGGGTTTAAAAGAGGATTTCTTCGGGGGTCTCAACTTCTTCTGTGGGTTCTTCTCTTGGAACTTCGGCTTCAACAGATGGAGGGACAGCAATACGAGGTTTCGGAAGAATATCTGGAATAAACCTTGTCAAAAACGCATCTATAAGATAAAAATCAGAAAAACCAATCGGACCGACGGTTATTTTTTCACCTCTTACTTCTATCTCAAGTGCAAAACCTTCTGCTTTTTTATCTATTCTGATAGTTTTTTCAGGACCTTTTTTACCGAATTTTTCTGGTGTATGGTGTATTACAGGGTTTTTTTGTGGAGTATTTCCAGAGAGAACGAGTCTTGCAAAAGCACCTATTATTGATGCTTCGGATGGGTCAAGTGCGATAGTAACCTTTTCTTCCCATCTATATTTTCTTCTGCCTCTTTGAGTTTCCTGTCCTTCTGATATTTTTCTGTCAAGAGGTCTTGCGAAGGAGACGAAGATTACTCCGCGCAGTGGGTCAGCGGAGAACCTAACTGCTCCTGTTTTTTTGTATATGGTTAGTGCAGACATAAGGAAGTGTTTGTGGAGCCGAGGGGATTTGAACCCCCGACCTCCGGCGTGCCATACCGGCGCTCTCCCGCTGAGCTACGGCCCCGCAAAATAAAAATCTATAAAAAATTTAAACATTTCTCATTAACTCAGAGAATTTTTGTATCGCCTTTGAGCAATCTCCTCGCAATCGTTCTTCTCTGGATTTCAGAAGTACCATCTGGAATTCTATAAGTTCTCGCAAGTCGCCAACCATCTTGCAACCTCAGCTCATTTGTAAGCCCCATACCACCAAATATCTGTATTGCTCTATCAAATACACGCTGACACGCCTCAACACAATAAGCTTTTACCGATGATATTTCTTTTACAGGTAAAGTATCGGAATTTTCGGCTTTCCATCCGCAGTGAATTGCAAGAACCTGCGAAGTGTATGCGTCAATATAGCTATCAGCTAACATAAACTGTATAGCTTGATACTCTGATATTGGACTTCCGAAAGCTTTCCTTTGCTTTGAGTATTCAATAGATTCGTTCAGAGCCCACTCGGAAAGTCCAGCGCAAATCGCTCCAATAGCCAAACGCCCTATGTCTATTCCTTGCATAGCCTTGAAAAATCCAACATTGACCTCTCCTATAACGTGACTTTCTGGAACTTCTACGTTATCAAAAGATAATATTCCAGTATCGGAACCAAAATGCCCAAGGTAAGGAATTATCGACTGAACTTTCCATCCCCTTTCTTTTTCAACGAAGAAAGCAGTTATCCCACCTTTTTTTTGCTTCAGCATATCAGGGTCTGTAACCGCAAAAACAACTGCAAAATCAGCATAGGGTCCGTTGGTTATCCACTGCTTCAAACCATTTATCACCCAGTTTTTTCCTCTTTTCTCCGCACGGGTTTTGAGAGACCATATATCAGAACCCGCCTCCGGTTCAGATAAAGCGAAGCAAAGCGTCTTTTCTCCACTCAAAAGCAAAGGCAGATATTCTTTCTTCAACTCATCTGACATCTCTTCTATAACCGGTGAAGGACCATCTACAAAACCAGAAATCAGAGGAGTTATGAGCAAACCTTTGCCGGGGGTTATGAGAGGTCTGCCCGGACCATACTTTGCGTGAAGCGCTATGTTTATATAGACAGATGCGAGGGGACCAAGTCCCATACCTCCCAAACTTTCAGGCACAAACATATTAAGAAAACCTGCGGACGCGGATTTTTTTCTGACATACTTTCTCAACTCAATAACTTCTTTTTTCAGATAGCCAGAGGGTTCATACATATCTGCTTCATTATCAAGATATTTTTTGTTTTCCTTTTCAAGTGGGACGATTTCAGCATCTATGAACTTGAATAGAGAATCTATTATCCTCCTTATATCTTCTGGCGGATTCAGATTAACTCCTTCGGTTTTCATAAAGTAGTAATGTTAAAGGTTTTCTGAAATATTTTCATTTTTCATTTATTTTTCTCGGATTTAAAAAATGTGAAAATAATTTCTATCTTATTAAAGAGATATGATTCTTTTTCTGAAGCGATACCTTATTATTGATGCGATGATTATCAAGATGAAAGTTATTGATATGAGAACAACGCCGGTAGCAGCAGCGTTATAATGAAAAGCTTTCTGCGGACGGGAGATCCAGTTGAACATCTGAATAGGCAGAACAGTAAAAGGAGATTTGAGCCACTCAAAAGACAAAAAAGGGAATTCTGGTTTTAGAGGAGAAGGAGGCAGAAAAGAAATAAATGTCAACGCACCAACAGTGATAAGAGGAGCTGTCTCTCCGATAGCTCGGCTCAAAGCTATGATAACCCCTGTTATAATCCCAGGAAAAGAGTACGGGAGAACGTGGTGCCTTATTGTTTCCCATTTAGTACTTCCAAGAGAATAAGATGCCTCTTTTATGTATGGCGGAACAGTTCTTATTGCTTCACGAGTTGTGATGACTATTATAGGTAGCATGAGAACTCCGAGAGTCAGTCCAGCGGTCAGAATACTTTCTCCAAATTTCATAACCTGTGCGAAAAGTCCGACTGCAAGCAAACCATAAACTATTGAAGGAACAGCCGAAAGATTATTTATATTGAGTTCAATTATTCGCGTTATGAAATTTTTCTTTGCGTATTCTTCAAGATATATTCCGCTCAGAACTCCGAATAAAAAAGCAAACGGAAATGCTACTGATATTACAGCCAAAGTCCCAACCCACGCAGAAAGTATTCCGGCATTCTCAGGTCTGCGCGAAGGGAAGGAAAAAAAGAAATCCTTCCCGATCCTCTTTAATCCATCTGAAAAAACATCAACTGTAACAGAAATAAGAAAAGACCAGAGCAGAACAAGTGAAAGAAATGAAACAAAAAGAAATAGGTAGTCCAAAAAATTGAAAAACTTGAACCTATCAAAAAACCGCATGAAAAATAGAAAAATAAAAAACAAGAACAATAATAAGAAAAACTCAAAAAGTATTCTCTGAAAACCCTTTTATATTTTTGGATATAGTTTGATTTTGTTTATCTCTGTCAGCTTGAATGAAAAAACTCTGCCCTTCTTCCCTTTATCATCTATCATAATAAACACTTCATCGCCGACTTTTCCCATAAGTTTCCCAACAAATCTCTGTCCATTCTTTTTGAGTATTTCAATGTTCATTCCTTTGAAACGCT
This sequence comes from bacterium, assembly GCA_030550715.1. Taxonomy (GTDB): domain Bacteria; phylum Calescibacteriota; class Calescibacteriia; order Calescibacteriales; family Calescibacteriaceae; genus Calescibacterium. Next base: position 13,088 of record JAUQOU010000003.1, read on the forward strand.
CAAAGTCATCATCTTTTTTCAGCTCTCTATCTGCTCCGGGAGAAGATACTTCAAGAGTAAAACTACGGTCTATCATACTTTCAAGAAATGGTTCAAGAACCCGCGAAACATAAACGCAATCTCTTATACTTATAAAACCAAATTTTTTATCTATGAAAACCCTTATAATCAATCTGCTTCCGGCATCTTTTATCTCAAGGTCATAAAGTTCAAATCCAGAGCTCACAACCTTCTCATGTATTAAAGAAAGTATTTTTGAAAAGTCATCCACAGCAAAATCAAAATTTAAAAAAAGCAGATCAAAGTTCTCCTGGCCAGATGTAGAGGATTAAGAACTCTCCATAATTTAAGATATTTTTTATAACTGATAGGTCGTGTTTTCCATAAGTTTCAGTCCATATAGAAGGGAGTTTTTGTCCTTTGCGAGTGTATGAGATAAGTTTCCAGCTTTTCAATCCAGCGATTTTTGCAGCAGAATCAATTGCTTTGTAAATATCTCCTATCTCGTCTATGAGACCAAGAGAAAGAGCGGTCTCTGGCGAAAAAACACTGCCATCTGCTATCTCATCTATTGTTTTTTTGAGTTTGTTTCCTCGCCACTCAACAACTCTTTTTTTGAAAATATCATAGTAGTAATCTATGAGTTTTTGAAACTTTTCCCTCTCTTCTTCTGTCATTTTTCTGTGGAAAAGGAGCATATCTTTATGAGCTCCCCCCTTTACTATCTCAAACTCCACTCCTATTTTATCTGCTAACTTTTCAACATTCAATTTCATTGCATAAACTCCTATTGACCCCACAGTAGAAGCTGGATTTGCCACTATTTTATCTGCTGGAAGTATAACATAGTATGACCCTGATACTCCCAAAGTTGATATATATGCAACAATTGGAACCTTTTTTCTTTCTTTGAAGTTTTTTATTTCGTTGTATATTGCTTCCGAAGCAGAGACAAGACCTCCCGGAGAGGAGACCTTGAATATAATTGCCTTTACATTTTCATCTTTTTCAGCTTTATCAAGTTCTTCTTTTATTCTGGAAACAATTGATGGTTCAGAAATAGTGAATAACCCTCTGCTTTCTCTTATATCTTCCCAACTTATGACTCCGGAAATATTTATAAGCAGAATTTTTTCTTTTCCTTCCCCAAGAAGAGCGACTTCATTCAAAGGTGCATAACCTCTCATACCTAAATCTATGTTATATACACAAGATGAAACCAAAAGGGAGATAAGAGCCAGGAAAGAAAATTTTTGTAAAGCTGTTTTTGTTTTCGGTTCCATAAGTAGGAAATTTATAATTAGATGTAAGAATTTAGTTATTTTTAAGTTTTATTCTAAAAGTGAGCGGAGTATCCAAGCTGTTTTTTCGTGTGAGCGTAAAATTTCTGTGAGAAGGTCAGCAGTTCCAGCATCCACTCTATCAACATTTTCTCTTATTTTCCTAATTATCAGTTCGTGGTCGTAAAGTAAATTTTTTATCATTGTTTGAGGGGGAGGATAAACTCCTGGATGTTCTTTTATTTCTGCAAGTTCTAAAAATTCCCTTAAAGTAGATGGAGGATAACCGCCCAAAGTTCGTATCCTTTCAGCTATATCATCTATAAATTCATTTATTTCTTCATAGATCTTTTCAAAGAATTTATGAAGTTCAACAAAATTTATTCCAACAACATTCCAGTGATAATTTCTAGCTTTTACATAAAGAACAAATTCATCTGAAAGTATAAGCTTTAGAATACTTATAGTTTCTTCTGCTTCTTTCTTGTCAATACCGAGCGGATTTTCCATAACAACAAAAAACTTAATATAAGAAAAATCTGAGAACATTTTTTACCGAAAATTTCTATAATGATATTTCTACTGGTATTGCAAAACTTGGAAAAGTTCCTTCTGGGTAATCTATTTTAAATCTAAAACCGAGCCAGTATTTTGGAGCAAAAACAACATCTCTTTTTTTCATGAAATAGGCTCCCCACCATGCAAATGAGCTTGGACTCAAAATTCCTCCATCACAAAGCGTCATTATAGCAAAATCTACTTTAAATTCATTCCGAGATATAACAAAATCGTCTCCTGTATCACTAAGAAGGTCTGATAAATCTTTCTTTACAAAATCAGGGTCATCGGTAAGAAATAGAAAAAAAGGATTTTTTCTATTTTCCTTGAACCAAGCTATGCAATTCCGAAAGTATGATAAAGGCGGAACTCCCGCGCCTTCAACTCCACATACAGGAAAACTCATATAATCTTTTAATCTGATATGTACAAATACCTTGTATCTGTTTTCAAATGGTTTAAGAAAGTCCTCTGCTATTTCTATAAATTCTCTTTTTATCTTCAACTCATCAGCAAATTTTTTATCAAAGAACTTTTCACTTTGAAAAAAACCTCTTTTCACAACTTTTATAATATCAAATACACCTTTTTTTATCGTATAACTTGTTAGTTCTCTTTCACACCTTTGTAAATCTTTTTTCACTTCAATTGTTGTAAAGAATTTTATCGCGGGGAAATCGTTAAAAAGACGAAAAAGTAGATTATAAATAAACTTATAAAAAATGAATCGTGTTATCTTTCTTTTGTTCCAGAATTTTTTCTGAAGCTTTATATTAACGATTTTAATCTCTTGAAAGGTCTCTTCAAGTTCATCAAAACCTATACCTAAAACCAAATTATCTTTAAACTGTTCTGAAATAGTTCTCAGAAAAACATACTGAAAAATCTGATTCCCCAAACCTCCTTCTGATAAAAATAAAATCATACTTGTATATCAATCAATGAATCTTTTTAAAATAGAGATTTTCAAGAAAAATATTTGAAAAATTTTTCAGATATTGTGATGTAATTTGAATAAATGAAGTTTTCCATATAGAGTTTCCAGCTTCGTATTTCTACTCCATCTCTCATGATTTTGGCTAACTTAAATCCTTTTGGAACAAGCAGATCGAAAAAATCTCTCAGAAAAGTTCTTGAATCTATCATAACTTCTCCGTATTCAAATTGAATAAAATCAATAAATTCAGCATTCAGGAAATCACCAAAACCTAAAAGGACATAAAGATCATGACCTTCTGTATCAATTTTGACGAAGTTTATATGTTGTAGATTTTTAGCTTTTATATAATCTTCTGCTCTCTCTGTTCTGACAATTTGGAAATTTTCAAATTCTAATCCGTAGTGTTTCAAGTTTCTTTTATAAACAGAAGCCCATGGATCTTTTTCTCTGGAAAAGAATATTTTTACTTCCCCTGAATTATCAGATAGTCCAAAATTATTTAAAAATATATCTTGATTTGATGAGAATTTACTTGATAGTTCCTCAAAAGAAGATTTAACTGGCTCAAATATATGTACTTTGGGAGATATTTTAAGCTTTTGTGCAATTTTTAACAATTCTTCTGTCCATCCTCCAACATTCGCTCCGACATCAAAAATGATTGGTTCTCTTTTGTCAAGACGCTTATATAATTTAAGTATATTTTCAATTAATTTTTTCTCCCCATTCTTCTGAAAGTCAGCATTTCCGCTATTTTCCAAATACAAAAGAAATTTTATAGTTAGAGTTCTCAATACTTTCTTAAAAACACTTTCAATTTTTATCATATTTATTCTATTTTCTTTTATAGCTCTACCTATTTTCTTCTAAAAGTTTCTTTTCCGCTTTTTCATCATAAAAAGTCCTGTTGCGAAACGCATACTTTCATCGTATCTATCCCATAATTTATTTCCTACCCATATATATTTTTCTTCTAAAATTTCAAAAGAATCTGAAAATAGAGAGATAAAATAATCTCTTGTAAAAGATCTATGAGCATTAAAATAAAGAACATTCTCATTATCTATTGGAACACTTACGAGCATGATTCCGTCATATGCTATAACTCTTTTTATCTCTTCAACCGCTTTTTCTGTACCGTACGGGTCTATCTTATCTCCATATCTTCCAAGACCTATGTGTTCTAAAACACAAAGAGAAGACAAACTTTTTACTGAATTTAACTTGAAAGGTAAGCTTGTTATATCTGCTTTCAGAGGAATAAAGCCGGGAGGTTTAAGCGATACAGGTCTTATATCTACGAAAACAGTCGGGGTAAATTGTGAGATCAATGATGCAAACTTGACGGAGCTTGCCAAATCTACATGCAATGGAGGTTTTAACTCAAAAATTTTCCTCGCAGCCCAGGCATCCTGAAAAAAATAGATCGGTTCAACAGGTGTAAAGGATAACTTATCTTTAAGACACGGATAAAACACAACCTTTGAAAAATTCTTACTATCTGATTTCTTTAAGTATTCAAGAAAATCTCTCATATACCATAGAATATGCTTTGCAAACGTGGCAGGAGCAAGATTTATGTATTCTTTTGAAGTTTTCAAAATTCTGAAAAAACTTCTCAAAGTATCTTTTGAAAATCTTACCATACCCTAAATATAAAGATAACAAGTAAAAATTAGTACATACAGGTAAAAAATAAAAAATGAGACGTAACATAGCAGAAAAAGAAGAAAGAGCAGGACACAGATTTTTTCAAAGAACGTTTGAAGATTTGCTTTTACCCATTATAATATGGCTTTTGGTTCTTGTAGGGCTTACAACTTTGAAGGTGATCGGAAAATGGAATCTATCAGGATACTTAGCGATAGTTTTTTTCCTCATCATACCATCGGTTTTAGAAAAATCAAACGAAATTTTAGGATTAAATATCAATCCGAAAAGGGAGATAAAATTTTTCTTACTTACATCTGCAATTTTCAGCATAGCTTTTGTCTTACTTCTTTTAAGTGTAAAAAACCCGATAGATATAGAGTTTTTTGGGATAAAAATAGCAAAGGTTTTCCCACAGATACCCGAAGTAAAAGATTTCAAGTGGTTGATAATATTTTTTTTGGGGGTGGCTGTACCAGAGGAACTATTCTTCAGAGGATTTGTTCAGGGTAGATTGAACAGGTTTTTCGGAAGAAAATTTGAACTATTCGGGGTAAAATTTGGCTACGGATTGATATTACAGTCAGCTCTTTTTATGCTCGTTCATTTACCTCAATCATTTGCTCCAATAAGGTTTCTCGTTTTCTTTCCCGCACTGCTTTTTGGTATTTTAAGAGAAAAATATAACAGCATTTTTCCATCTGTAATACTTCACGCTGTTGGAAATTTTTTTGTTATGTTTGTTGCAGGTTGATAAGAATTCTCTCTTACGCTCTCAATTCAAAACAGCATTTTACAAAGGGTTGATAACATTTTTATTTTGTATCAATTTTGACTTTTAATTTCTTTCTTAATAACTTTTCTGGAATTTTCATGAATATGTAGTACATTGTAGGCATAAGGAAAAGGGTGAAAAATGAAGAGTATATAAGCCCACCAATTGTAGGAACCGCAAAATCTCTTCCTCCTACGAGAGTTTCAGAACTACCGAAGATAGAAGGGAAAACTCCTAAAATTGTTGTCAAAGATGTCATAAGAATTGGTCTTAATCTCTCACCTCCACCTTCAATTAACGCTCCTACAAGGTCTAAATTTTCTTCTCTATATTTTTTCTGAATAACCTCGAGCAAAACTATCCCGTTGTTCACAATTACTCCCGCAAGAAGGAAAGTAGATATAAAAGATAGAAGAGAAAGAGGAATACCAGTGAGGAAGAGAGCTAAAAATACACCAGCAATAGCAAGAGGTATAGTAAATAGAATTATAAACGGCAGAGAGAAAGATTCAAGTATAACAACCATGGAAGCAAAATCAAGAAATATGGCAAGACCAAAGATAGCTAAAACAGAGGAAAAAGTTTGACCAAACTCCTGAACAGAACCACCAAAGTCAACCCTCACATCTGGGAAATTTTTCTCAACAAGAGATTTTAATTTCTGAGCTGCAACAAAATCGCTTTCAGCAGTGTCAACAGAAATAATTCCAACTCTAAAACTGTTTATTCTCTGAATCTCAGATGGAGACAATCCCCATCTTATCCTGGCTATATCTGAAAGATGAACATATCCATCTTGGAGAACAATGGGGGACTTCACTGGAATTCTAAGAAAACTTTCAAGGTCAATTTCTCTTCCTTCTTTTGTCCTTATGAAAACATCCATATTTAATCCGTTCAAGGTCACCGTACCAATCTGCGTTCCTGTTATAAGAGTTGAGAGGAAGTCGCCTAAATATGCAGGAGAAAAACCAAGCGACTTACCGTAATCCCAAAGTGTAAGCTGAAGTTCTGGGACAGGTTCTCCAATTTCAATATCTGCTGCACGGACAAAATCAAGACCTCTTATAAAGTTTCTTATCTCTTTCAATCTTTCAAGAAACTTCAAGTAATTCTCCTCAGCCAAATCTGAGTAAACTTGCATCTCAATACCTCTTGATTGTCCGAATATGAAAAGGTTAACAGGATTAGCTGAGATTATTCTGAACTCTTCAACATTTGGGTCAGAAGAAATAACATCGGAGATAATTTTATAAGCATTGGCATAGCTTATTTCTTTGAATCTTATTCCTATGAGGATAAGGTTTTCTGCTTCTGTAAATCTCTGAGCTCTTCCGAAAGCTCTTCCAAAAGATGATTCTCCGTATCTTAAAAACATATACTCCACTTTTCCGGGCATTTTTTTATAGATTTCGTCTTTTATTTTGAAGGCGGTCTTTTCCGCGACATGCCAGCTTGCAGATTTATAGAGATAGACAAAAATTCTCATATCCTGTCCTTCCTGAACTCTGAGAAATTCCTTTTTAACTTTGGGAAAAAGCAAAATCGGTATAAAACCAACAGAAGATATAATTACAAGAGATATAAATGGATGGTTGATTATAAGGCGGAGCGCTCTTTTATAACCTTTTTCAAGCCATTCCATAGGATAAGAAAACTCTTCTTTACCCAAAAGTTTAGAAGATAGAGCAGGAATAAGAGTCACTGCAACAAAAAGAGAAATTATAGAAGCTACGGTAATAACAAGAGCAAAGTCAAGGAAAAGATAAAAAGATATACCTTTGATAAAAACTATAGGCAGAAAGACGATGAAGTTTGTCACAGTAGAGCCAAGCAGAGGTATGAAAACATAATTTGCTCCATCTATAATTGCTCGTAAAAAAGGTTTGCCCTCACTTTGCCTTCTCTTTATACTTTCAAGAACGACTATTGAATTATCTATAACTATACCAGAAGAAGCTATGATAGCAGAAAGCGTTATTATATTCAGGGATCTGCCTAAAAAGTAAAGCGTAAGAATCGTGAAGAAAAGAGAAGTGGGAATAGATACAACCAAAATTACAAGCTCTCTTATTCTTCTTACAAACACAAATGTTATTATTGAGATAGCTATAACAGAGTAGTAGATAGTAGTTTTCAACTCATCTATGGTCTTCCTTATAGAGTCAGCAAAATCAAGAAGAACTCTTATCTTAACATCTGCTGGAAGCTCATTTGATATTTTCTGAAGGGATTTTTTGACTTCATCGCTCACCTCAACTATATTCGCCCCAGGTCTTTTTCTCACAAGGTATAAAAGCACCGTTTCTTGCTCTCCATCTGAACCGAAAAAATAAGAGCGTGAGGAATCTACATATCTACTTGAAACTTCTATCTCCGCAATATCCTTGAGTTTTATTGGTATTCCACCTCTTACAGCAACAACGATTTCTTTTGCATCATCTATACTTGAAAATTTACCTTTCACAGTAGCATAAACAGAGCTTTGACCTCCCAAGCTTATTTTTCCTGCGGAAAAATCTCCATTATACTGTGCAATAGCATTTTTAACATCTAAAATTCCTATGTTGTATTTTCTCATCTTTTCAGGATCAACCCATATATTAAGATTTCTCTGAGCATCTGCCAAAATCAATGTGCCACCAACTCCAGGCAAACTTGAAATATAAGGAGAAACAGTTCTATCAAGAATATTGTATAGCCCCGCTCTATCTCTTTTACCCGTAACTCCAAGGAAAAGTACAGGAAAAGTAGAAGAAGTAAATCTGAGAACAGCAAACTGGATATTTGGATCTGTAATTGTTCTCTTTAAAAATTCGAGTCGTTCGTTTATTCTCTGGACAGCAAAGTCAAGATTTTCTCCTACTCTGAACTTCACTTGAACAACAGCTACTCCCTGCTCGCATATAGACCTTATTTCTTCTACTCCTTCAACTACTTTAATTTGTTCCTCAACATATTTTACAACCTGCTGCTCTATCTGTTCAGGAGAAGCACTTTGATAAGTTATGGCAACAGAAACATACGGTGCTTCAACGGGGGGCAATATATCAACGGGTATAAGTTTGAGAGCAAAAAGAGCAAGAACGATAAAGGAAACATATATTATTGTTATCCCTCTTAACCTTGAAACAGAAATCTGAGGAAGATTCATAATTTTTATGTTAATCACCGAAAAATATCCACGCGAAAATTCAAAAAAAGACGAAAAAATAGTTTTTTAGTTTTGAAGGCAATAATACCATAATTATGGTAAATTTCAGAAAATTCTTCTCAACTACTTTGGTGATTTCACTTATCATCTCGTGTGGGAAAAAAAGAGAAGCAAAAAAAGAAGAGAACATTTTTGAAGGCAAAAAAAATGAAATAGGAGTATATGTTGTGAATCTTGAAAATCAAAAGAATTTTTCAGCTTACTTGATTTTCAGCGGTGTTGTTCAGTCAGAAAGAACATCTGAAATATCCTCAAAAGTAGCTGGAAGGATTGTAAAATTATATGCTGATATAGGAGATAGAGTAAAGGAAGGACAGATTCTGGCAAAGATAGATGATAAAGATTACAGGAACGCAGTAGAAAGAGCAAAATTTGACCTTGAAAGAATAAAATCACAACTTGAACTTGCAAGAATAAACTTTGAAAGAGCGGAAAAACTCATCCAAACTAAATCTATACCTCAGGCAGAATATGATTCGGCAAAATCAAATTATGAATCTTTGAAAGCAAGCTATGAACTTGCACAAAAAGCTCTTGAGAAAGCTCAAATAGACCTTGCAGAAACAAACATATTTTCACCATACGATGGTATAATAGTTGAAAAAAGAGCAGATGTGGGAACAGTTGTAAGCCCGCAAGTGCCTATTTTTATACTTCAAAGCACTAAAACGTATTTCCTCGGGAAAATAGCAGAACAAGACCTGCCAAAAATAAGAGTTGGTACGAAAGTAGAAATTGATTTTCCATCAATAAAAAGAACATTAGAAGGAAGGATTATAAGCATAAAACCAACAGCTGATACATCAAAAAGTGGTTTTGAAGTAATAGTAGAACTGAAAGAAAGAGTCCCTCAGAACTTACAGGGGATAGCAAAAGTAAAGCTTAATATAGAGAATGAAATAGAGAACGGAAAGACGGGAAAAAGCGTATTCATTGTTCCGTACGAATCAATATACATTTCATCTGACGGAGAATTTGTATTTGGAGTATCAGATGGGAAAGCAAAAAAAATAAAAGTCAACATCATTGAAAACCTGCAGGATTTTGCTCTCGTAGAAATTCCAGAAAAAATAACTCAGATAATATCTCCAATAACAGATAGAATATTTGATGGGATAAAAGTCAAAATAATAGGCGAAAGAGAACTTTGAAAATAGTTTCAGATTATTTTCCCAAGTCCTAATATTTCTCCTTCCACAAGTTCTTTGCCCATAGCTTGTCTTGTCATCACAGGTATTTTTTTAGCAGAGAGGGTTTTGAAAGATAATTTACCATCTTTTATGTAAGTGATACAAATTTCTGATTCTTCATTAGCAAAAATAGCATCTTTGACAGATCCCGCTTTTTCTGGTACAAGAATTATTCCCACTCCACCTTTGCTCTGAACTTTTAGGTCGGAGTATTTGACTGCTTTGATATATCTTTCGGTAGCAACAATAATTCTGTCGTCTTCTTCTGATTTAGATATGACGCATAAGGCGGAATCTCCTTCTGAAAGCTCAATTGCCTTTGATACTCTTGAAGTAATCTCTGATTCCTCAACTCCAAGAATCATACCTCTTTTTGTTATAAAAAATATTTTATCACCTTCGGAGCATTGAGTAGCATCTTTTATTTCATCTCCCTCTTGCAGTTCAAAAACAACCTCACCTCTTGCGGTCAAATCATACACTTCACTCAACCTGAACTTTTTTGTAAGACCTTTTTTTGAAAGGAAGATAAGGAATTTATCTTCATCTGCTGGACCAACATAAACCACCTCTTCATCTTTTGAAAGTCTTATGAGCGACTTTATGGGAGTTCCTTTTTCAGCCCAGCTCTTTATTCTTGATATCTTCACCCTATAAACTTTTCCGAGATTGCTTACAACTGTAAAGTCCTCTGATGTGAAAAATATACTTCTTACAGGTATTCTTCTTATTCTCTCTGTCTTGCCAAAAACCCCTATGTAAAAATCAGGAGTGACAACAATCTTGAACTCTTGTGATATTGATTCAACATCTACCGGTGGATTTGCAGAAATTTCTGTTCTTCTCTGATCTCCGTATTTTTGTTTTATCTCTAAGATTTCCTCTTTTATAACCTTTCTCAGTTCTTTTTCATCTGACAGAATGAGTTTGAGCTTTGATATTTCTTGTTTCGTTTCGTTATAATCTTTAAGGAGTGCATCTCTTTCAAGTTTTGTAAGCTTCCCAAGTCGCATATCTAAAATAGCCTGAGCTTGTTCTTCTGAAAACCCGAATTTCTTCATCAGAGATGCTTTGGCAGATTGCTGGCTTTCAGAATTCCTTATCGTCTCTATGACACTATCAAGAACATCAATTGCTTTCAAATACCCCTCAAGAATGTGAAGATGCTTTTCTGCTCTTGCTAACCTGAAATTTGTTCTTCTCAGAACGACATCTTTCCTCAGCTCTATAAAACTTTTGAGTATTTGCAAGAGGTTGACAGAGATCGGCTGAATACCATCTATAACGAGCATATTGACAAAGAAGTTTTCTTTGAGCCCCGCTCTCTCATAAAGCTGAGCTATAATAGAATTGATGTCAGAATCAGACCTGATCTCAACAACTATTCTTATCCCTCTTTTATCTGATTCATCAGCAACTCGCAAAATACCATCTATTATCTTCTCTGATGATAACTTTGCAATTCTTTCGACTATTTTTGATTTGTTCTGCTGGTAAGGGATTTCGTAAAACACAATCGATGTTGTTTTTCCATTTTTTTCTAACTTATACCTTGAGTAAATAGTAAATTGACCTTTACCTTCTTGATATATTTGTTTGAGGTCTCCGACAACTATTCCCCCCGTAGGGAAGTCCGGACCTTTTATGAACTTCATTATTTCTTCAAGTGTAGCATCTGGATTATCAAGCATGTATGAGATAGCATCTACGACCTCGGAAAGGTTATGAGGTGGTATAGAGGTGCTCATTCCGACCGCTATTCCCGATGTTCCATTCACAAGAATGTTCGGAAATCTTGCGGGAAGATACTTTGGTTCCATCAGGGTTTCGTCATAGTTTGGAACAAAATCAACAGTTTGCTCATAGATATCTTTCAGGAGTTCTTCTGCAATTGGAGCAAGTCGTCCTTCTGTATATCTCATCGCAGCTGGCTCATCTCCATCTATTGAACCAAAATTTCCCTGACCTTCAACAAGCGGATAACGCATAGTAAAATCCTGAGCCATTCTTACGAAAGCGTCGTAGACCGGCTTATCTCCGTGTGGATGATATTTTCCTATACAGCTTCCTACAATCTTCGCACTCTTTCTGAACTGAGATTTTGATGTAACCCCTTCTTCCCACATAGTCCAGATTATTCTTCGTTGAACTGGCTTCAATCCGTCTCTTATATCGGGAATTGCTCTTCCTATTATAACACTAAGGGAATAGCTAAGATAAGAAGACACAAGCTCCTTTTCTATCAAGACATTCTGGATAGCCATATTTTCAATTTTAAAATTCTACATGATAAAGTTTGAATTTGTAATTTCATTTGTTCTTATCTTTCTGCGTTTGGGAATTTTCTCTGATAAAGATAAGTTCTTTCCAGAAAATGTTTTTACTTATAGAATTAGCAAAAATCAGAGCAAATTTTCTGTTCAAAAAAAGAGAGATTTTCGCTTCAACCTTTTCTATATTGAGGTTCATTATAAAATCAAAAAACTTTTTTATGATGACAAAAGATGGGATTTTATCTGAAAAGAGGATCATAAATTTTGCGGTTTTTTCTTGTGGGAATATTTTTGAGCCGGTAAATCCCCATCCATAGTCAGAATGAACTACCGCAAAAGCTCCTTCAAGCAAGATTTCTTCTATCCACCTTCTATATATTTTCTCTGCCCAAGGAAAATTTCTATAACTTGATACTTCTTTCAATTTTCTTGCTCCTTCAATTTCCAAAAGTTTAAGAATATGGTTAATTTTCCCGCAAGAGATAGTATTTCCATTATAGAAAAAATCAAAGCAAAGTTTCTTCCATTTATCGATCTCCAAGTCAAGCCGGATTGTTTTCAGATTAACAATTAAGCATATTTTCTCATCAACAAAAGAAAATCCCATCATCTCAATTTCTCGTTTCAGAAAATCCTGAAAGCTGACTGAAAAATCTAATGTAGAACTGAAAGCGGAGTAAATTTTTTTACTTTTCAGGTTATCGGAGTTTATGGGTATTTTCAGGCGCAGAACGACACAGTCAAATAATTCAGATTCTTCGTTTAAATTTTGCAAAAACGAGCGGTTCAAACGATAATAATTTGCGAGGTCAAAAAGAACTTCTCCCCATTTCAAACCCGTAGCAACACTTTCCCACGCCTTGAATTCTATCATCTGAAATTATATTATTCAGCATAGAGTAAGTTTTGTATAAATATGAGCTACTTCTGGCTAAAACTATAAGTTCTTTAGGAAGGAAATTATATTATTTTGTTTTCACATTTTCGTAGCGATTTAAGACAACTTTCCAATCTATCGCTTTGAAGAATGCTTCTATGTAATCCGCCCTTTTGAGACCATAATCGATCATATAAGCGTGTTCAAATACATCCATAATAAGTATTATGCTACAGGTTGAGAGGTGTCCTACATCGTGTTCATTTATCCATGTGTTGAAAAGTTTATCTGCAACTGGGTCATAGTAAAGAGCTGCCCAACCTATACCTCTCATAGCACCCGTTGCCTTAAAATCCTTCTCCCATACTTCAAAAGAACCAAAATCTTGAATTATCTTTTTGAAGAGAGATGAACCTTCTGGGAAATCGACTTTTTCTTTTGTCATATTCTCAAAGTAAAGTTCATGCAACCTCATTCCGTTGAATTCCCATCCAAACCTTCTTTTGAGTTCAGCATAAGCAGGAGTGCCAGCTTTACCCTCCTTTGTCATAGCTGAAAGCTCTTCAATAAGCTTATTTGTGTTTGTGACATATCCCTGATAAAGCGTGAAGTGATTTTTCAGAAGCTGATCTGAAAAACCCGGAGTGCCTAAAAGATGGTCAAAGTTCTTTGCCTGATACACAGCCATGATCTAAAACCTCCTTTTAATTTTTCAAGCTTGAAACGAAACGAAATCATTTTATTATTGCGATATTTTTCTTGTGTTTTCAAAATAGCAGGAAAATTTTTCAAGTAGGAAAAAAGTTCAATTAAGGTATTGGTTTATAGTAAGTTTTTTTAAGCTGTGGATCCGCCATCTATCACAAAAACCGCACCAGTTATGTAAGATGCTTTTTCTGATGCAAGAAAAACTATAAGGTCAGCAACCTCATTTGGTTCCCCGACTCTTCCAAGAGGAATACGAAGGAGAGGATTGCTCTCCTCCGATTTACCGCCGCTTTCAAATAAATCTACGAGAACAGATGAGAATTTAGTTCTTATAAGTCCGGGAGCAACTGCGTTCACTCTTATACCGAATCCAGCAAGTTCAACAGCCATAGTTCTCGTAAGAGATATCAAGCCAGCTTTTGCTACCGCATAAGCACCAAGTCCCGGTGTTGCTCTCAAACCGGCAACAGAAGCGACATTAATTATACAACCTTTTATGTTTTTCTCTATCATTCGTCTTGCGACCTCACGGCTCGCCACAAAGTTCCCCGTCAAACTCACACTTATTATTTTCTCCCAGAGCTCATCTTCTACCTGATGTAGCGGAGATATTGTAGGATTTGTAGCAGAGTTATTAACGAGTATATCTATTTTACCGAATCTTTCCCAGCAAACCTCAACAGCTTTTTTGACCTCTTCTGGCTTCCCACTGTGAGCAGGAAAAAAATGAATATCATAATCTACTCCTTTTTGAAGTCCAAGATTTCGGAGATGATTTACTATTTTCTCTGATGCTTCTTTAAGGTTTTCTTCTTTTCGCGATGTTATAAAGACCTTTGCGGAAAGCTCACAGAATTTTTTAGCGGTCTCAAAACCTATTCCCCGAGAAGCAGCACTTATAAAAACAACCTTATCTTTGAAATCCATAACAAAAAAGATAAAGCAAAGACGAAAAAATTTTCATCAGCAGAAAAAATTTCAAAGGGTAAGTTGTGAGATGTTAAGTTCGCAAAAAGTTTTTACTTCAAAAGCGCGATTAATCTAAAATTAAATGACAGAATCTGAAAAACTTTTTGAAGAGGCAAAAAAGTATATACCAGGAGGAGTGAATTCACCTGTAAGGTCTTTTTCTAATGTTGAAATGCCCCCGGTATATGTGAAAAAAGCAAAAGGGTCAAAAATATACACAGAAGATGATGAGGAGCTTTCCGATTTTATAATGTCATATGGAGCCATAATTCTCGGACACTCACATGAAAAGGTTGTTGAAGAGCTCAGAAAACAAATTGAAGAAGGAACATCTTTCGGTCTGAACCACAGAAAAGAAATAGAATTCGCAAAAATGCTCTCAAAATCATTCGGAGGTGGATTCTCTTTCAGGTTCGTCAACTCAGGAACAGAAGCAGTAATGAGCATAGTAAGAGTTGCAAGAGGGTTTTCAAAAAGAAAGTTTGTGTTAAAATTTTCTGGCTGTTTTCACGGACACTCCGACCAATTTTTAACTTCGTCTGGTTCAGGACTTGCCACACTGAAAATTCCAACAAGCGATGGTGTCCCAGAAGAATTCATCTCATGCACCATAACTTTACCCTTTAACGCCTCCGATGATATTCTTGAAGATACATTCGGAAAATATGATATAGCTTGCTGTATTCTTGAACCATTACCAGCAAACATGGGAGTTGTTCCACCGAAACAGGAATTCATATCAAAAATTTATAAGCTCTGCAAAAAACACAATTCTCTACTGATATATGACGAGATAGTTACAGGTTTTCGGATAGCTTGGGGAGGGATCTCAAAAAAAGGAGAAATACACATAAGAAAATTTGATGAGTCAGGAGAAAAAGAAGAGAAAATAAAGGTTCCAGAGCCAGATTTAATAACTTTTGGTAAAGTAATAGGTGGTGGAACTCCAATAGGAACCTTTGGAGGAAGAAAAGATATAATGAGCGTGGTTGCTCCATCTGGAAAAGTTTATCAGTCAGGAACATTTGCAGGAAATCCACTCTCAATAAGAGCGGGCTTGGCAACACTTTACGCAATATCATCAAAGGAGGATTTTTATCAAACCCTGCGACAGAAAACAGAAAAACTTTTTTATGTTTTGAAAGATGGATTTTTCAGAAAGGGCATTCCGGTATCAATAATTATGGAGACAGGAATGATATCTGTTTTCTTTTCGGAAAAAGTTCCAGAGAACTTTGAAGATGCCAAAAAAAGTGATACAGAGATGTTCAAAAAATTCTTCAAAAAGCTTCTTCAGAACAAAGTTCTTATCCCACCATCGCCTTTTGAGGCATGGTTTTTATCTATTTCGCACGAAGAAGAAGATATAGAGAGAGTTGAAAAAGCGATCGCAAGCTTGTGAGGGCAAGGAACCTCTGAAAAATTCTCTGCTCCACCAAAAGCTTCTTTATCTGAATTTCCTTCATCTTTATTGAGGAATAGATATATTTTTATTTTCGTTTTGGCTTTATGAATCTTATTAGGAAAAGACCTGTTGTTTTTGTTGCGATGAGCGGTGGAGTTGATTCATCTACCTCTGCCCTACTCCTAAAACAAGCAGGATACGAAGTTGTAGGGGTCACCTTCATGCTATACGAGTCAAAGACAAAAGGAGAGGGAAGAACCTGCTGCTCCGCATACGACATAGGAGATGCCGAAAGAGTAGCTCTAAAACTCAAAATACCGTTTTATGTTATGGATATGCGAGAAGAATTCAGAAAATACATAATAGATAACTTTATATCGGAATACAAAGCTGGAAGAACTCCTGTTCCATGTGTGCACTGCAACAACATAATAAAATTTGACCTTTTCATAAGGAAGGCAGAACTTCTCGGAGCTGACTTTGTCGCAACAGGACACTACGCACTTAAAAAAAGAGAAAAAGGAATAAACTTCATCTCAAAATCTCCATCAAAAAAAGATCAATCATATTTCCTCTTCGGACTAAAATCATATCAGATAGAAAAAATCCTCTTTCCTGTCGGTGGCATGGAAAAAGATAAGGTAAGAAAAATCGCAGAAGATTACGAACTACCAACAGCTAAAAAACCAGAATCACAAGATATATGCTTCACAGAAGGAAAAGATTGGAGAGATGTCATAAAATCATTCGGAGTAAAGGAAAAACCCGGTAAAATAATAGATTTTGAGTCAGGAGCAGTCATTGGAACTCACCCAGGATACTTCTTCTTCACCGTTGGACAAAGAAGAGGAATAGGAGTAGCTCGTGGCAGACCCCTTTATGTAATTCACATAGATTCAGAAAACAACATAATATTTGTAGGAGATAAAAAAAACCTCGCAATAAAGGAATTTTATGTTGAAAATCTCTCCTTTGTAGATGAAGAGATTGAAAAAGATTTTGAAAAAGATTATGTAAGGTGTGTTGTTAAAGTAAGATACACCCACGAAGGTTCTACCGCTTTTGTGAGGAAGATAGGTTCAATGGCTCATGTGATTTTTGAAAAAGAGTATGGACCTGTTGTGCCCGGGCAAGCATGCGTTTTTTATTCAGAAGATAAAGTTATAGGAGGAGGATTCATTGCAAAACCTCAAAAACATATCCATATCACCGAAAGCATAACTTCTCAACTTCCGAAATAGCTCTCTGAATCAATCTCCTTTCTATAACCTTTCTTTTCCCAATAACAGAGGATCTATAAGTTTGTGGATTATAAGAATTGAATGTCTCATAAAAAGAGAAGTTTCCGGAAAAAACCCCTTTTTCGCATCTTATCTCATAAAAAGATCTTGTGAAAATTCTGTAAGCTTTCGGATTACCGTATGAATCAAAAAAATACGGAGATTCTTCGTAATCTACTATGTTCAGTTTAACATCTGCTTTCATTTCCGCTCTTTCATCACCAACTGATAAAACTTTTGATATAACCCAAGAACTACTGCTTTTTACATCAATAACCACATAAAATTTCTTTGAAGAACATGAAATAAAAAGGAGAAGGAAAAAGAGGTTTTGAAAAGCCACTTTCATATACCTGATACAATTTTTATTTTTCTTCTCCGATGTTTTTTTTCTTACCTTCTTCTTCACCAGATTTTGCCTTTGTTAGCACATCGTACAAATGCTTTGCAATGACATTTGATGGGTTAGATTTGAGGATATTTTGAATTATGTGAAGTGAAAGGTCAAAATTTCCCATCTGAGCGAAAATTATAGCTAATTTTAAAAGCGTATCTTCATCGGTCGGATCAACCTGAATTATTTTCATATATGTTTTGATTGCTGATGTTATATCTCCTTCGTATTCATATATTCTTGAAAGATGGCGGAGCAAATTTATATCCCCTGATCTTTCTGCTTTTTCTTCTATTTTCTTCACAAGCGTTGTTCTTTCATCTTTCACGACAAAAAAGACCGATAGCGGAACAAAAACAAAAAACGAGATGAAACTCCACTTGAAGTGATTCCTCAGAAACGAATAGAAAAGGTATGATATAAAAATTCCAGATGAAATTATGAAGAGACCTTCGGGAGAGAAGATATAAGAGAAGTTAAAATGCGGAAGTGTAAAATCCATAGAACTTAAATTAAAAAATCTCAGCAATGTTTTTTCTTTTTCGCAATTATAACGAAAAACTTTTTAATTTAAATAATAGATGAATATATTTGAAGGCACCTCTTCTTATCAAGGTAAAAGATTTGCGGTAGTAACTATTTTACCGAAATTCGCAAGAAAAAATGAAATTCAGGAAAAACTTGAATCATTTGACGAGTTCAAAGAGCTTATAAAAAATCTCGGAGGAAAAATAGAGCAGGAGATAATACAAAAAAGAGAGAGACCAGACCCTTCTTTTTTCATAGGTAAAGGTAAAGCAAAAGAACTTGCTTTGAAAGAAAACATAGATGTAATAGCGTTCGACTCAATTTTAAAGACCTCTCAAATATCAAACCTCAGAGAGATAACAAAAAAAGAAGTTGTTGATAGGGAATATGTGATAATAAAGATATTTGCAGAAAGAGCTACAACAAGAGAAGGGAAGCTTCAGGTTGAACTCGCAGAGCTAAAATATAAAATGGCAAAACTCATAGGAATAGGAAAAGAGATGTCTCAGCTCGGAGGAGTGCTCGGAACAAGAGGTCCAGGAGAAACAAAAACAGAAGAGCTAAAAAGACATATGCTGAACCGAATAAGAGCAATAGAAAAAGAAATTGAAGACATAAGAAAAACAAGATTCCTCCACAGAGAAAGAAGAAAAAAAGAAGGATTCATCACTTTTTCGCTCGTGGGATACACAAATGTAGGAAAATCAACTCTGCTCAAAACCCTATCTGGCGAGGATGTCCTTATAAAAGACCAACTATTTACAACACTTGAAACAAGAATAGGAAAATTAAAGGAAAACAGTAAGATATTACTTTCAGATACGGTGGGGTTTATAAGGAATCTACCGCATTCGCTCATAGCAGCTTTCAAATCAACCCTTGAAGAAGTCATATTCTCTGACGCACTCATAATAGTCCTTGACATAAGCTCTGATTACGAAAAACAATATCAAACAATACGAGATGTTCTTGATGAAATTCGTGTAGATAAATCAAAACCATACATAATAGTTTTCAATAAAATAGACCTTGTCCCCAAAGAGAAATTGATTATAGCAGGAGAAAAATTTCAAAACGCAGTGTTTATTTCTGCTATTTACAAAACAGGTATAGATAACCTAAAAGAAAAAATAATAGAGTTAGCTGAAAAAATAGAAAAAGGAGAGATAAAGGAGAAAGTAGAAGAAGAGAAAAAGTCGTTAATTTATTTGTGAAAATTCACAAGAAAATAATTATGAAAATACTCGCAATTTATATCTTATCAACCCTTTTTTTTGGAGAAAGTCTGATAGCACAGGGAGGGGAAAACGAGAAAAAAATTCAAGAAGAGAAAATCTTGGAGGAAACCGAGCAGGTAAGGTTGAAAATTATCTTCTCTTCGCCCCCCTCATACGAAGAAGCATATAAAAGAGCAATAACAGAGGTTTTTTTCAGTATCTTGCAGTATCTTCCACAAACAGGAGATGAGATCGATAAAGTAAAGAGAACAATAAAGGTAGAAGAGATTTCAAAATTTATAACAAGGTTCAAGATTGAAAAGCGAGAGACCTTACCCGATGGATTGGCACTCACCGTTTTATCAGAAGTAAATGTGAAGAAGTTGCTTGAATTTCTATCTGACCCAGAAATGCCATCAAGAAAAATAGAAATAGATTGTGGTGAGCTATCTCCGATAATAAAGACAGCAATAGATGAATTTTCAGTGTCAGCCAATTTGAAGTGTGAGATAGAAAAAAAGATACTCAAATACAGTCCAGCTCCTTCCTCTATCTCTCTTAAAATAAGAGGAGAACTGTCAAGGGGTAAAACCAAAAAGAAAATAGATAAAGTGAAAACCTTTTATTTTTTCGGCGTGATACCTTATGACGAAATACTGAAAGAGGTAAAAAAAGAGTTAGAAAGAGATTTTCCCAAAATATATAGTGAGATGAGAACAGATATATCTTTGCCAAAAGATAGGGCAAAGGAATTAGTAGATTATCTTGATAAGCTCGCATACTTTCGCCTCGTTGCACCAATAAGAGTAAAAAAAGAAGAAGAGAAAACACACCTGACATTACTCATAAGATACTACAAAATAGTTCCCGAAACATTCATAAAAACTCTGATAGAAAGAGAATTAGAAAAAAGAACAGGAAAATAAAGAATAAAAAGTAAATATTATAAAAAATAGATATTTTATGGAAGCAGAAATAACAATAGGAATGCCCTTATATAACAAAAGAAAATACATAGAAAAGACACTTGAATCTGTGTTCAACCAAACATATCAAAACTTTGAGTTAGTAATATCAGATAATCACTCAGACGATGGTACAGATGAGATATGTCAAAAGTATGCTGAAAGAGATAAGAGAGTGAGATTTTTCAGACAAAAGGAAAATATTGGAGCATTAGAAAATTTCAAATTTGTATTAGACCAAGCAAGAACCCCATTTTTCATCTGGCTGTCTGGACACGACATCTGGCATCCTCAACTCCTTGAAAAACTCCTCTACTCCTTCAAAAAATCAAAAGATAGCGACCTAATCCTTGTATTCCCAAAAGTTATAGCACCGTCCTTAAATGTAGAATACAAGTGGCTTAGAGGTAAGGATACCTCTCATATTGATAATCCTATTGAAAGATACAAAATAATTCTTCGTCCCGGTTCATTTGCGGTATATGGTTTATGGAAAACAGAAGCTCTGAGAAAGATTAAATTCAGAAAAACCATAGTTTCTGATGCTTTAATTCTTGCGTCTGCAAGCTTGATCGGTAAGTTCAAAATAGAAGAAGAAGCAATTTTTTATAGAACAATCAATCATCCCCCAATGAACCGGAAATCAATTCTGATAAGACAAATAAAAAACCTTTATCCCAAAAATAAAATATACGAAGTTGCAGAGAATATTACATCGCAAAAATATAGGGACTTTGTTTATAGTTTGATTCTAGCTTTTGAACTGATGAAGTTTATTTTAGGAAGTGTAAAAATTTGCCTTTCCGCAGACAAGCTCAACAAAAACATAACTCAAAAAGAAAAAATTTATTTAGCTCTCTGGTCAATTCTATCAATACCTTACTTCCTCCACCTTTTTAGGTATCCGGAAAACAAATATTTGCAAGTATATGGGAAATTATTTGAATCTTTATACAAAATCAAAAGATTTATTTATCAGAGATGGGAGAAATAAAAAACCCTTTGGTTTCTATAATTATTCCTACATATAGCAGAGATGATGGTTCAGAAGATAACACCCCTGAGGTAGTCCGGAGCTTCAAAGATTCAAGAATAAAGTATATAAGATTGCAGAAAAACAGCGGAAGACCTGGTATACCAAGAAACATAGGGGTTATGAATTCAGATGGAGAAATTCTTGCCTTTCTTGATTCTGATGATTACTTTCTGCCGGAAAAAACCGAAAAACAAATAGAAGTTCTCATAAGTAGCGAAGGAACTGGTCTTGTCTATTGCGATGCTCTGATTGAAACAGAAAACGGGACGAAATTAACAAAAATGCCGGAACTCAAAGGTTATGTATATAAAGAAATGCTCAAATTCCCCCATATATACTTTATCACAATATTGGTGAAAAAAGATATACTGGAAAAAAGAACAGGAAAAATAATAAACAAAATTCAGGAAAACTAAAAAGAGAGTTGAAATGAAGCTTGACTTGAAACATCTTGTGATGTATGCAGGAGCTTCGCAGGATTTCAACGAAATACACTATAATTTTGATGTAGCGAAAAAAGCGGGATTTCCACGCCCGATAGTTCACGGAATGCTGACAATGGCTCTCTGCATAAAAGAAGCTTTGAAACACATCAATGCCAAACCTGAAAACATCAAAAAGGTAAAAGCAAGATTCATAAACCCTATACTCTTGGAGGAGGAGATAACCTTTGAAGTCAAAGAGGAAAGTCAAGACAAAAAAATAATCACCGTAATTTGCAAAAAAGAGAACGGAGAAATAGCAACAGAATGCAAAGTAGAACTGAAATGATAAAAAAACATTTTTCTACACTAAATCATTACTTTACTATTCCAAGAACTCTTATACCACCTAAACCGAAAATTATTGAATATCCTACACCGCTATAAAATGAAAGAGCTTCTCTCAAATTCTTTGTGTATTTTGGAGGTATGAAAACTATATCTCCCGGTTTGAGATATACATTTTGAGTGAAATCACCTTGCTTCAGAATCTTTTCAACATTCACAGAGTATATATCACTTGCTTTTTTTGATTCATCCCATCTTATAATATATATGCGAGAAAGCTTGTCATCTTTTGGAGAAACACCCGCTAATATCACAGCTTCAAGAATGCTCAGCGGTCTCTGAACGTAAATCACTCCAACCTTCTCCTCATCTAAAACATATATCTTCTGACTTTTCATCTCACGTACATAAACTGCAACATAAGGTTTCTTTATATAATCAGAAAATATTTTTTGAAGATGAACACGAAGACCAATAGATGTCATACCCACAACATAAACCTCACCAACAATCGGTATAAGTATTCTGCCTTCCTCATCAACTTCATATTGTCCAGAAACACCTATCTCATCTGGGACGAGCTTTATCTCTATTATATCTCCTGGTCCTATCGGATAGCGCGTTTCAGGAGTTATAAATGGTCCAGGAGGAAGAGGCGGTGGCTCTTTATAGCAGGAAAGAAAATTAAAGCCAGAGAAAAAGAGAAAAAGGAAATAAAAAAACACAACCTTGCGATTATAAAAGAGAGAAAATATCAGTTCCCATTTTAACTTTTCCATATCAGCCATCTTGAAAGAAACTGATTTTTTTTCAAATTCCATTTTAAACAAATGTGTTCTCCTCTCTAAAATCTCTTAAAGTAAAATGAAAGGCCGAAGATCAAATTATATTTAGGAACCTCTTGGGCTATAATATTTATGGGGAACTCGTAAAAGAGCGATATATTTTTACTCAGTACTGATTCAATTCCGAGAACAAGCGAAAACTCACCATTTGCCGAAATCTTATTCTTTTCTGCCCTAAACCACAAGACATTTATAGCTGCTCCAAAATACGGAAAAAGTTTATCGTTTATCTCACGAAAGTTATAAAGTAAAGCATAGCCCGTTGCAGGAACTATATCTTTTTTCTCAAACCTGTAAAATCCCTGTACTTCAAAAACACCTTGAATGTCTTCATCAAATTCGCCGGGAGAAATTTTCAATTTTGATATTCCGCTTCCCGGGGGAATACCACCTCCTACACCCAAAGATGAATATATATTCCTTTTCATGCATGAAATCAGAGAGATAAGAATAGAAAAGATTGAAGCGATCAAAAATATATGACTGGAAGAAAAAGCGCGAAAAGATTCTCTTACTAACTTCATAAGTTAAAAATAAAGTTTAAAAAACAAAAACAACTTTTGTGTCAAAAAACCTTGATTTTTCCCATGCACATAGCTAAACAGCCAGGGTATATTCTCCTTTTAATCTTCTCAAAAATTCAGATGGAAAATATGGTAATAAGCTTAAAAATTTTCGCACTGGGAACTTTGAAGCTAAAAAAAGCGAGAAAATCTTATCAAAATAAGGTGAATAAAATAAAAAATTTCTAAAAACGAGAAAGAAAAAAGGTTGAGAAACAAAAGAAGATAAAAAATCGGAATATTTATAAAGAAAAGAATTCTGAATTCTTTTGACAAAAAATCTATCTTGGAAGTCAAGGCAAAATATCTTTGAACTAGATAAAAGAGAAATAAGGACAATCTGCTCAATTTTGAACCTGCGGGAGATTTCAAAAAGCTTAGTGTAATCTATGCGAGAACTTCTCAAAACATAAAAGATATCAAGAAAAATTCTCAAAGCAAAGCAATGCTGGAAAAGATGAAGAGAAAGTTGAATGAGATCAAATTCTGGCGAGAAGGTTCTGACCTCTAATTTATCTCCCCCAAGCTCAACCGATATATTTTCAAACTCTAAATCTTCGTATTTTATTTCTGCGAAGAACCTATCAGATATATAAAGGTGGAGTCCGCAAGATAGCCCATCTTCTCTGACGAACTGATAAACATGTCCATATTTATCTTTTATTTTTGACCTTGGAACAGGATAAAAATTCCATTCGAGCAGTTTTTTTTCAAACTTTTTGAAAACTTTCTGTGGGACTATAATATCTACATCTCCGGTGTGTCTTGCCAGCAAAGAGAGGTGATATTTTTTCGCAAGAGCAATTCCTTTAAAAAGTGCGAAGTCATCAGAAAATCGTTTCAGCTCTTTTATGAAATTGAAGTTTCTTTTAAGTTTTTCAGAATTTGCTTGGAAGTCAAATGAAAATACAGGAAAAAGATGCTCTGCGAGCTTTTCTTTATCACCATAAAACTTTTTCATCCTATCGTTTTTCCTTGATTTTTTCCCAAGCTTACTTATGTAGCGATTGAGTTTTTTGTGGGAATGAACTTGATTATTCAGAAAATGTTTTATTTTGAGGTATATTTGAGTTGATACCCCGTAAAGCTTTGCTCTTTTGAAAACTTCTTTTTCGTTATCTGCAAGAAAAAAAACTTTATCTTCATCTATATTATCGGTCTTCAGAAAATCCAGAACGAAAAGGTCGTATCTATAATTTTTGAAAAGCTGAACAAAGTAATCATGAGGGCTTTTATTGTTCATCTTGAAGTATCTCTTGAATTTTTTCTGTATATTTTCTCACTGTTTCTAATCCTTCCTGACTTCTTTTTATCCACAGCGTTTTGAACTTTATTCTTCCTGCGAATGTTATATTTCTTTCGTATATGTATGCTGCGTATTTGAGAGCTTTTTGAAGCTCTTTTATGAGCTCTTGCCTATAGATTTTTTTCTCCTCATCAGATTTGAGTTCTTTCGGGTCTTGTGAAGTTGCGAGGTCTTCAAAGACATATCTATATGTTTCTCCGAGTTTAAAAACGGCAGCGGTGACCCACCACGGCTCCCCTCTCTTTACAACATCCATATAATCTTTCTGCGCAGAGAGTATGAAATTGACCTTGTTTTTAAGAGATACAAGAGGATAATTATCTTCTAAAATCCCTTTTATAAAAGCCAAGTTCCCCCGACAGAGATAGTAGACTGACTTCATCTCTTCGTAGTGTCTGAATTTTTCCATATCTTTTATGGTTTTTTCAACTGGTTTTATTTTCTCATACCAGTAATTTTTTTTAGCTCTTATTTTATCATATTTTGGTACTGAGTTAAAGTCAAATTCTATATTTTCTTTTGGAAGGAGTTCAAGGAGAATCTGTTCTGTTTCTTGGAATGTATTCAGGAGAATTGAGAACTCTTTTCTCTTTTCGTCCTTGAAGTATTCTTGATTGAGTTTTATCTTTTCACCTCTTGATATTTTTATTCTTGCAAGGCGCAAGAGAGCATCGGAACTTATTTCATACTGCTGACTTGTTGCGATCTGAGAGTAAATCATTTCTGCCTTTTCGTCTTCTCCCAATCTTTCAAGAGACATAGCAAGGTTGAAAAGGGCTATTTCCTTGTATTCTTGATTTGGAGAATTAGAAGCGAGGGCGTAAAATATCTGAGATGCAAGCTCAATATCACCCGTAGAGTAAAAGAAAAGGGCTTTATCAAACATTTCCTCATAGGTCTTGACATTCAGGACATCTTTCAAGCGTTCGTATTCAAATATCACAGGACTTTTACCAAGAGATCTACTTTCAAAAAGTTTCGCAATATCTATTTCAAAGCTGAAAGTTTTTTCTTGCTGAGGTGAATTCTCCTGATTTAACTCGCTGTTCTTCTGTTCCGCTTGAGGGGATTTTGCGTTTTTATCTTTGATGTTATCATTTTCGTATTGACACTCTGGACAAGTGGCTTCAACTTTTTTCACTTTCGGTGACGTTTTCATACAAGCAGAAAAGCTTAAAAGAAGTATTTGGAAGGAAATCACCAGAAGTTTGAGATAAGAAGAGCTTACCATAAATAATTAATTTAAAGCAAATCCTTCATTTATTTTTTAAAACAAGCAAAAGAAAGAAAAGTTGGGAACCCGACAGAAGAAGAAATTTTCTAAGTTCATGTATCAGTGGGGAGAGTTGTTCTTTTGAGATGGCGGAGAGGGCGGGATTCGAACCCGCGAGGCAGGGTAAAACCCCCGCCACAGCTTAGCAGGCTGTTGCCTTAGACCGCTCGGCCACCTCTCCTCTTCCCTAAATATTTTAATCCCAAAAAACAAAAAACTTAAAAATAAGCAAAATTCGGTTTAATCTGATGTGCCAATTATGAGTTCTTCAAAAAGCGCAGTCGGTTGAGCATCAGAGACAGGAACCCACTGACCATCTTTACCACAAGTTCCCGGTGAAAAACCAATATCTTCTGCCAATTTCACTATCCTTTTCAAAGATTCCTGCGCCTTACCCATAAGAACGCCCTTATAAATCATATCTCCTATCTTTCCGTTTTCTATCT
The DNA here is from genome assembly GCA_030550715.1 of bacterium. GTDB lineage: Bacteria > Calescibacteriota > Calescibacteriia > Calescibacteriales > Calescibacteriaceae > Calescibacterium. Next base: position 39,550 of record JAUQOU010000003.1, read on the forward strand.
TATATCCTTCCTCAATGCCGAAAACAAAATCCCCCGTCGCAGTATCAACTTCTCCACCGTCAAGTTTTTTTATCAAGATACCGTTCCAACACTCGCGAATTACCTCCTCTGGCTTAACTCCATTGACCGGCAAAATTATAGTGTTGGTCATTCTTGGTATAGGAGGATACTGGTAACTTTCTCTTTTACCTGAAGATGTTGGAGGCATATTCAAAATGAAAGAATGTTTAAGATCAATAATATAGTTTTTGAGGTATCCGTTCTCAACAAGAACATTTCTTATAGCAGGAGTTCCCTCATCATCAAACTTATGAGTTCCTCTCTGATGAGCCCATGTCGGGTCATCAACAATTGTCACAATATCTGAACCTATCTTTTGTCCGAGTTTATCTTTGAAAACTGAAAGACCTTTGAATATATGGTCTGCTTCAAGGGCATGTCCTATACATTCGTGCACAAAAACACCTCCCGCAGATGACATAATGACGACGGGAACTCTTCCCGAAACTTTAACTCCGCCTTCCAATTGCTTCTTGGCTCTCACGAGAACCTCATTAAAAATTTCTTCTATATTCTCGTAATCTTTGAGGTTCTCTCCTGCTATTGATTCTCTTGCGGTTGCTATTTTTCCATCTTTATGAAAGATAACTTTGACTACGATATATAGTTTTGTAGAATCTTCAAAAGCAGATTTCCCGAGGGAGTTTTTGACAAACTTCAACCTTCTTACTCCTCTGAAAACAACCCTGAAATTTGTAGAATCTTTCAGAATTTCGCTCTTTTTCTTCAGGAATTTTACAACTTCGCTTTCAGATAGTTCAAGGCGTGAAAGATTTTCGGGGAATATTATTTGGGATTTTGAGGAAAGTTTATCACTGCCCATCTTCGCTTCCCTGATAGAAAAACCGCTTATTATTTTTCTCTCTGCTGACCTGACTTCAAGATTTTCGATCACAACCTGCAATATGTTCTGAGTTTCAAAAAATGCTTCCGAGAAAAATGAGTCCTTATCTTTTTCAGATATAAAAGAATTTGCTTTTTTTTCAAGTCGGTTGAGAATATAGGTTAGATTTTGTTCTTTCTTTTTTTGTCTTACTTTTGGTTTTACTTGTGTTTTTGAACTGTTCTCTTTTCTTCTCATATTGGGTTTTGATTTTATTTTACTTTTCGTTAATGATTTTATATATTCTTCAATCAACTTGAATTTTGATAGATTATTTTGTTTTTGATTTTCTTAATGATATTTTGATATTTTGAGAATGGTTTTTTATTTTGCTAATTTTAATTTGTATAGTTTTTTTGCGCCCGTAGCTCAACAGGATAGAGCGTTGGACTTCGAATCCAAAGGTTGCGGGTTCAAGTCCCGCCGGGCGCACCAAACGAAAAATCATATCTCCTTTTCCATCCTCAACCAATTTGGAAATCTATCACCGCTGAATTCAAATCCCAAACTCTTGTAAAACTTTATAGCAACCTCATTTTTCTCTCCAACCCAAAGCCCCGCTCTTTTGAGCTTTCTCTGAGAGAAAAAATCAATAGCTAAATTCACAAGGAATTTGCCAAACCCTCTCTTACGAAAATCAGGGTCTATACATACTTCATGTATCTCCCCCACTCTGCCGTTCCAGAACCAATCTGAACTACAAGCTATAAATCCGATGAATCTGTTTTCTGAAATGATAACCTTGAAAAAATCAGAGTGTCGCATAAGCCATTTTATATATCTTTTCGCGTGGCTTAAAGATGGCTCCCCATACTCCTCAATTCCCCTGTAGGCAGACATATAAAGAGCTGAAAGTTCGTCAATTATGCTTTTCTCTCCTCTCTCGTGTTCAGGATTAAACTTTGCAGATTCTATCAATTTGTTGAAATCAGAAATCTCAAAATGCATATAATTTAAGGTCTGTGTATATTTAATTTAAATCCTTCCTTTTTTTCTCGCGGAATTGACAATAATATGTGCAAGGCGCGTTGGTTCAGGTATTCTAAATCCCCTCGTGAGCTTTTTTGTCAGCTCTACCGCTTCGTCAAGAGTTATTTTATATCCAACAGAAACGACTACTGGTTCAGCTCCTTCCTGAGTGCAGAGGAGACATCCAACCTGTTTCCCCCTGAAAAAAAGCGGAGCGGTTTCCCATCTTTTTTTCGGCAGATATGGATAAGTTCCGACCAAAATTGATTTTGCAACTCCAACAGAGGGTTTGTCGTAGAGAACCCCTATATGAGACGCTATTCCGAAAAATCTCGGATGAGCTATACCTTGACCATCAACAAAAATAACATCTGGTTCTGTTTTCAGGCGTGAAAATGCTTCATAAAGAGCAGGAGTCTCACGAAAAGATAAAAGCCCCGGAATATAAGGAAAATTCACCTCCTTCTCGACAACAACTTTCTCTATAATTTCTAAATCTTTTACAGTTATCACTACAACTCCCGCATAGAGCAAGTTTGAACCTATGTTGTAAGATACATCTACTCCGGCGACAATTTCCGGTTCTTTTTCAAGTTTCACCTCTTTGACAAGTTTTGAGAGTTCTAACTGAATCTTTTTCGCCTCGTCAGGAGAAACATTCCAGTCATGCTTTATCTTTATCTCCATCTTACAATTTCTTTTAATTTTAGTGAGCAAGAAAAAACCGATGATTTGAACAAAACAAAAAGTTTCGGATTGAAAAATTAATAAGTTATTTTTTATGAGAATTCTTCACACATCTGACTGGCACGCAGGGAAAAAAAACGGCAACATATCAAGGAAAGAAGACCTCATTCACACTCTCGGTGAGATGAAAAAATTTGTAATAAGCGAAAAGATTGACTGCGTTATTGTATGCGGAGATATTTTTGATAAACCCAACACACCCCCTGATATTTTAGAAGTGGTTTGGGATTTTTTTCTTGAACTCAACTCTATCAAGGTCTTTTCTCTGATAATCTCGGGAAATCACGACTCGCAGGACTTTCTAAAAAGCATGAGCAAACTCTTACAGCTTGCAAATGTGAAGGTCTTCGCAAATGTCATAAATCCAAGAGAAATAAAAAAAGCAATTTTTCAATATGAAGATAAAAATGGAGAGAAGATAAATTTTGCAGTTCTGCCGTATCCTTCTCCTAATCTCTTTGCCGGAGAAAATTCATCATACGAAGACGAACTCGGAAAATATATAGACCTTCTTTTTGAAGAAGGAGCGAAAGAGAGATACCCTATTATTTTCGTCTCCCATCTTTTCATATCAGAAAGTATCCCATCTGGTACAGAAAAGGAAATAAGCGTTCTTACAAGCTACTCAATAAGGAAGACAAAAATTCCGCAATTTTCCTACTGTGCTCTTGGACACATACACAAAAGTCAAAGAATATCCACAACAACAACAGAAATAGTTTATTGTGGAAGTCCATATCAGATTGACTTCGGAGAGCGAGAAGATGAAAACAAAGGTTTTTACTTTCTTGAAATATCTCGTGGAGTATTGGTAAAAACTGAATTCCAGAAAATAGACCAAAAAAGAGTTCTCAGGCAATTTGAATTTGATATAGATAAAAATCAGATAGAAAAAGCGATTGAAGAGATGAAAAAATATCCCAAAGATATAAAAAAGATAAAACTGAAATACTCTGAAACACAAGGCGTAAGAGAAATAGTAAAGTGGAAGACAATAATAAACTCTGAAATAGAAAATGTCGTATCAATAGATACCGAAGAAAAAACAGAAAGAGGAATACTGAAAATTTCAGATGGTCAGGAAATTTCAGAGGGAACAATAGACCTCAACAGATTGATAGATATATACCATAAATACTTTGTAAATGAGAGAAAAAGAAAGGAGGAGGATTTTTTGAAAGTGAGAGAAAAACTCATTGAAATCATGCAAAAATCAGAAGAGAAATATTAGAAAGGTAGGCATGAATTTCAAAGAGCAAAAGGCAACAAAAAACATCAAAATCTTAAAATATATCTTGTGATAAAAATAACTCTACGGGAGAAGGTAGAGACAAAACTAAGAATTACTCCCAACATCATAGTACATTTGAGATTAATCTCTATGCCGTTGGAAGAGCTTGAGGAAGAAATAAAAAACGAAGCGAGAGAAAACCCGTTTTTAGAATACGAAGGAAAAGAAGATATTGAAAACGAATATATAGATAGCAAAGAAAAATATATAACCGATGAAGGAGTTTATGAATACGAGCTTGAGAATTTGTTCAGTTATGAAAGCGAACGGTTCTCATTTGCGAGAAATCCTGATTTAGAGGAATTTCAAGAAAAAGCTGTTGAACTCCTTCCTGATAAAAAATCAATAGACGAGTTGATTTTAGGACAAATATACAGCAAGTTTTCCGGAAAGGAGCTCTTCATAGCGGAGATGATATACTGGTCTATTGATGAGAAAGGTTATCTTTCAAAAACCACAGAAGAAATAAAAGAAGAACTTGAAAATGAAGGAATAGAAACAGATGAAGAGGAAATAGAGAAAGTGAGGAAGAAGTTTATGGAGATAGAACCACAGGGAATAGGAAGCAAAAACGCAAGAGAATACCTCCATTTTATACTTTCAAAAAAATTTGGAGAAGATAAGGCAAACAAGATATTAGAGAAAATAGAGAAGGAGTTGAAAGATATTGGGAGTGCGACAAATTTTGATGAGGGAAAAATAAAAGCGTTGAGCGAAATTATAAGTCAGGAAACGGGAAAACTTGATATTCCCCCCTATCCTCTCTACGAATTATATAGTCAGGAAGATTACTTTCAAACCCCTAAAAGACCAGAGGTTGAGGTATTTGAAGATAAAGGAGAAATATATGTTATACCCATAAAGAATTTTGATGTCAGGTTTTCTGAAATTTACGGAGAGAGATGGCTCAAAAACTCAAAGAGGAATATGAGCGAGGAACAAAGAAGAAAAATTGAAATGCTTGTGCAAAGAGCGAGAAACTATGTTGAAGGATTGAAAAAAAGAGAGAACTTAATATTAAAAGTATCAAAAGTCATTTTCTCATATCAGAGGGACTTTCTGACAACCGGGGACTTCACAAAGATAAAACCTATGACTCTTGAAGACATAAGCAAAATGTGCAACATATCTATATCAACAATAAACAGAACAGTAATCAACAAATATGTTAAAACCCCTCACGGAATATTTGAGCTGAAAAAATTCTTCACAAAAGGAATATCAAAGGGAGATGAAAAAATATCTCGGGACGCTATAATGGATGAGATAAGAAAAATGATAGCTGAAGAGGACCCCGAAACACCGCTCTCTGATTCAGCAATAGCTAAAAAAATCAAAGAGAAATTCGGAATAGAGCTATCAAGAAGAACAATAGTAAAATACAGGAAAATTATGAACATACCATCGATAGAAGAGAGAATGAAGGCAAAAAAAGAAAGGAAACAGGAGACAAATAAATAAAGTGCTTTTTTGATTTAACTCAGCAAGTTAAAAAATAAACTTTCCGATTTTTCTAAGTATGAAAGAAAAAAGCGAGAAATTGAAAGATGAAAACGAAAGTAAGTATAAATTGAAGATAGGAGTTGTAGTATCAAGGTTCAACGAAATAATTACCGAAAAACTTCTTGAAGGAGCAAAAAGAGCTTTTGAAGAGCAAAAAGTTGATTTTGAGATCTTTTATGTACCCGGATCATTTGAAATACCCATAACTGCAAAAGTTCTCGCAAAAACAGGAAAATTTGACTCAATTTTAACTCTTGGCTGTCTAATCAAAGGAGAAACATTCCATTTTGAATATGTATCAAAAGGTTTAGTAGAAGGACTTGTTAAGTCAGCTCTTGAAACAGAAACACCTATAATTTTTGGAGTTCTCACAGTTGAGAACCTGAATCAGGCGCTTGAAAGAGCGGGCGGGAAACACGGAAACAAAGGTTATGAATGGGCTCTCAACTCAATTTACATGGCAAAACTAATGAAGAGATTAAAAAAACAGAGCTAAAAATCTACCCTATGCTCCTTACAAAAATAAAACTTTTCAAAGTGATTAAAATTAATACCATGCAAAAGCAATACAAAAAAATTATCTCCCCAATGACTGTTCAAGTTCGCATATCTACAAAGCCGACGGCGACTTTACAATAAAAATCTATGTATATGATGACAATAAATTCGCTCCCTATCCTCTTTCATCTTACGCAGAAGTAAAGATAGGAGTTTTTATAAGAGGTTCTCCCCCGAAAAACTTCCCACCAATAATAGACGGATTCATAGAAAAAGTAGGAAATGAAACTGTTACGACTACTATTGCAGCAGGAATCAGTCCGCTCGACATTTCAGTTCTGATAGCAGTACAAGACCCAGAAGGAGATGATATAAAAGAGTTATCAGTAGATTGGGGAGATGGAAAAGCAGACCTAATTCCTGCAACCGGTTCAAAATACTTTACCAGAAGGTCGCACACATATGAGAACGGAGGAATTTTTCAAATAACTGTATCAGCAAAGGACTCTTTCGGGAAAAAAAGCGTGAAGAAGATAGCAACTGTATCTGTTGCAAAAGAAGCTCCTATAATATCTGTTGAACCAAAAGACCAAAATAATGAGGATCCATCACAAAAAACATATGCTAATTCAGCAACAATAGAAAACTATATAATAACTTTTGATGTTTCTTTATACCGCGTCTTTATTCTTATAGAAGGCAATAACCTTCCCGGTGGAGGACAAGAAATTTTTATAAAAGAGATTTACCCATCAGCTATATCTGGTCTTAAAACCAATACTTACTCGTTTTCTGCAACTTACGCGGGCGATTACAAAGTCACATTCTATGTTCTGTCTGATATAGATTTGGATATACCGAGCGAAATCTACTGTTCATTACCTGGGAGCTGTTTTAATAATTACTGCCAAGGTGAAGCAAAAAGCATTTCGCTTTGTACCTCATATAAAGGGAAACTGGAAAATGCAAAAATAAAAAATTCAAGTAGTTTTTCCTTCAAAGTGATCTACCAATGAAATCAGAATGATAAAAATCCATCAGGTCAAAAGTTTTAAAATTCATCAAAAGATAAAAGTCAGGTATTATAAATTGAATAATTATGTTAAGAGTTGGAATAATTGGCATTGGGATTTCAAGACAGGAAGAGAAATCTCCGCTTTCTGATATTGACATAGCAAAGGAGGCGGTAGAAAAAGCAATAAAATACGCTGAAATTTCTCCAGAGGAGATAGATTATTTTGTTGAGTGTTCTTTCTCATCGCACAACAAAATTTCTGACCTTGTAAGAAAATTGAATTTGAAACCCAAGTCACATACATTCTTGAGGAATATAGATGGAGCTTTTGGAGCAACCTATGCGGTTATGAAAATAATGAGCGGAGAAAGCAAAATAGCTCTTGTTGTAGGATATGGTAAATCATCAGAAACAGATATGAGACATCTTTCTGTAACATATGCGAGGTTAAATTACCTTGGCAAAACAGGGATAGATTTTATAAACTTCACAGCACTTCAAGCAAAGGCGTTTATGGATAGACTCGGAATAGGGGAAGAAGAGCTCGGGATAATAGTCATAAAAAACAGGAGGAACGGAGCAGATAACGAAGACGCTCACATAAGAGAAAAAATAATACTTGAAGAAATTCTCACATCTCCTTATGTAGCTGAGCCGATAAGGAAACTTATGATGCCTCCAAAAACAGACGGTGCAGCAGCTATAATATTCGCAAGAGGAGACATAGTGAAAACAAGAGAAAAAAGAGCATGGATAGACGGGTTCGGAGTAAATATAGGTCCGTACTATCCGGGGTACGAAGATATAGCTCACCTCAATTCTTTGAGGTATGCGGCAAGGAAAGCTTACAAAAATTCAGGAGTTAAAAATCCGAAAAGAGAAATAGATTTTGCTGAGATAATGGAGTGTTTCCCTCACATAGAGCTTATGTCTATTGAGGCGCTTGAACTTGTTGCAGAGAAACGTCTTGTAAAACCCATTCACGACGGCTCATTCCTGAAAGAGGGAAAATTACCAATAAATCCATCAGGAGGTGCTATATGCGGAAATTCCCCTGGTGCCGTAGGACTTATAAGAATGATAGAGATAGTCAAAAGGTTAGTAGGAGATAAGATGGATATAAGAAAGTCCCTGAGGCGTGGAGTAGCCAACGCTTGGACTCCTTTTCATCAGTATAATGTCGTGTGGGTTATAGCAGGTGAATAACTTTTATGGGAACAATATTTTTTGACCTTGACGGAACTCTTGCCGATACATCAGAAGATATTTTTATATCACTCAACAAAACCCTGAGAAAGTTCAATATAAAAGAGATTGATTTTGATGTGGTTTTATCTTATGTAGGAGACGGAGTAAGACCTCTTATACAGAAAATCCTGAAACAACTCGGAGCAGAGGAAAAAGAAGAAGAGATTTTAAAAGATTTCATTTCAGAGTACAGGAAGAACATAGCGCACAAGACATATATCTATAAAGGAAACACAGAGCTTATATTCAAAATGAAGAGGAAAAATCACAAGGTGATTCTCACCACGAATAAGAGCCACAAACTAACCGTTTCGCTCTTATCATCTCTTCACATAGCTCAAATTTTTGATGGCATAGTCGGTGGGGACACTTTTGATGTCAAAAAGCCGGAAGCAAAACTTCTTGAAAAAATAGAGCAAACTCTAAAAATTAATAGACCAACGCTTGTTATAGGCGATGGTATAAATGACCTCGTGTTTGCTGAAAAAACAAATTCAATTTTTCTCTTTGCGAAATGGGGGTTTCTTCCTCAAAGGGTAAAAAAATTCATCGAAGAAAATAAAATAAGCATAGAGGTAATAGAAGCAGAAAACCCACAAGACGCAGAAAAAAAATTAAAAAGTATAGGATGGTTATAGCAAACAGGACCTTCCGGAATTAATCAGAAATCATCTCCAAATGGACCTTTTACCTCGTTATCCTCATCGGTAACAACATAGTATGAAAAATTTCTATCTCCATCTAAATCGCACCTTGCTATAATTGTTATATCTATATTTGCTGTTGATTCTACTTCTTCTCTATCAGATGGGGAGGCAGAAGCGGGATTAGAAGAGAAATTTCCTCTTGCGACTGCGAAATCGCAATAAGTTCCACCCTTAACATCAAAATTGAGTTCAGAAGAAAAGCAGTTTGTGTCTGACCACACCTGTTTATTTTTTCCAGCAGAGCCGGGATACCACCCACATGTTATATATTTACCTTTTTCCGTTTCCCGAACCTCTTCAAGATGAGCAATAGAAGGCAAAATAGCTTTCACCTCAGCTACCTTTGATTTATAGACCAACTTTCTGTATTGTGGTATAGCAAGAGAAGCCAAAACAGAAATTATTATCAAAACTATTATAACCTCAAGAAGAGAAAAACTCTTTCTTTTCATCACAAATAAATTAATCCCCGAATTGCAAAAATTTATGCAAAATTGAAGAAATTTTCGCTTTGTATTTCTGCGGAGCTATTTTTTTGTTCAATCAATCTGGTCGCGTGAGATAAGTTCATCTAAAGTTTGTCTCCTGCGAGCGAGAAAAAATTTATTACCTTTTATAACTACCTCAGCAGGAAAAGTTCTGCCGTTATAATTTGAAGACATAGAGGAAGTATAAGCACCAGCGTAAAGGACACATAAAAACTCTCCTTCTTCTAAATCTGGCAAAAGCACATTTTGTCCAATATAATCTGAATTCTCGCAAATTGGACCAACAACATCAAAAGTTTTTTCAGAATCGCCCTGAGTCAAAGGAATGATTTTGTGATAAGCTTTATAAAGTGGGATTCTCAAAATTTCTGTCATTCCAGCATCAACTATGAGAAAATTTTTCGTAGGTGTTTTCTTTTTTCTTATAACTTTTGTGATGAGAACGCCTGATGGAGCAGATACAGCTCTTCCTATTTCAAAAATTATTTTATATCCTTCATCTGCGATTGGTTTGAAAGAATCAGCATAATCTTTGAAAGATGGTTCGGTAAGATTCTCGTAATCTAAACCGAGCCCTCCTCCGACATCTACCCACTCCAATTTTATGCCTTTTTCTTTGATTTTTGATAAAAATCTGGTAGCGAGTTCAACTGCCTTTCTGAATATCTCAATGTCTTTTATTTGTGAGCCGAGATGGAAGTGCAAACCTTTTGGGTATATCTTACTTTTCAGAGCATCTTCATAAAGCAAAAGTGCTTCTTCTTCCGAAAGCCCGAACTTTGAATCCTTCTTACCAACTCCTAAATAAGGATGAAGTTTTTCAAGTTCAACTTCAAACTTAACGCGGAAAGAGACACCAAAATTGAGTTTGCCTCCGTTTTCAGAAAAAAGCTTTTTCACAAACCTGTATTCTGATTCGCTTTCTATATTGAGAAGAAGTATTCCTTTTTGATCTGCCTGCAATATCTCCTCGTTTGTTTTTCCTATTCCTGAAAATACGATTTTTTGGGGAGAAAAACCTGCCTTTTCTGCTATAAATAGCTCTCCACCTGATACGACATCTGCTCCGAATCCGTTTTGAGAAGCTTCTTTAAGAAGTGGAACGACGGAGTTAGATTTCAGAGAAAAGCATATGAGTTTTTCGTAATCTGCGCATTTGGCTAGTAATTTTAAACGTCCTAAAAATTCGTCAGCGGAGTAGATGAAAAGAGGGGTTCCAAACTCCTCAGCTATTTTTCTCAGATTTACTTCTCCCCAGTTCAGCTCTCCGTTCTTATATTCAAGGTTTACTATCATCAAAAATTAATGAGACACTTCAAATTCAACGCCCTCGAAAATATCTTTTGGTATATCAAGTTCTTTAAGTTTTCCTGCTTTTTTAGCGTAGAGAAGTTTTTTAAACTCAACCCTTATAGTTGCTGCGTCTACCATTTCGCCATCTATTGCGAGAGCCCAGGCGCCTTTTTCTTTCTCAACCCTTCTATATTCTTCAATTATCTTTAAACTCCTTTTTATATCCTCATCTGATGGGGTGAAGACCTCGTTAACTATATCTATTTGGTTTGGATGTATGACCCATTTCCCATCGAAACCGAACCTTGCAGCCCATTCGGCGTCTCTTCTTGTTGCCTCAGCGTCTTTAAAATCAAGAGTGACGCAGTCAATCGCGTCAAGCCCATATGCCTTTGCGTGAATCACAACTGCCTGCTTGGCGTAAAGAAAGTTTATATGCTGATCCCTTTTCATCTCACGAGCTCCTATTGAAGCAGAAAAGTCAGCGACACCGAAAATAAGCGCCTCAAGACGAGGAGACACCTCGCATATTTCCTTCAACCTCACAAGCGCCTGCGCTGTCTCTATAAGAACCTCAAGACCTATTTTTCCCGGCTCCAAACCAAGTTTCCTTTCAAGCTGAGTAAGAAGTTGGTCAACAGTAGCTATTTCTTCTGGACCGTATATCTTTGGGAGAACTATTATATCTATATTATGTCCCGCGTTTGTGACAACATAAATAATGTCTTCGTACCAGTATTGAGTTCTGAGGTTGTTTGGTCTGAAAGCTCTGACCTTGCCCTTAAAATCAAGCGTGTTGAAAGCAGAAACAACGAGCTCTCTTGCTTTCTCTTTCTCTGCTGGCGGAACTGTATCCTCAAGGTCAAACATTACCCAGTCAGCATTAGATTCGGCAGCTTTGGTCATCATCTTCATGCTGTTTCCTGGACAGGTAAGCTCCGACCTTCTGACTCTTACGGGTTTTTTTCTTTCATAAAAGTGCCAAGCCCACATAACTTTCTAATCCTCCCTCCATCAATAAATCAGATATAAATCAGATAGTAAAAACTAAAAAAGATATGTCTAAAATTTCAGTTATTTTTTCAAGCACATAAAATATTAGTGTTCAGAAAAAATGAGAGATGATAAAAAAGAAGAACTTTACCACAAACTCATAAAAAAAGAGAAAGAGAAAAGAAACTTGATATGGGGAGACAAAGATGAAAAATATATCCAAAAGATAGTTCAGGAGTGGATAGATGATGATGAAAATTATGACGGAACAGTAAAATTTTTAGAGAGAAGAATAAATCTCAAAGATAAACTGATTTTAGATTTCGGAGCAGGATACGGGACCGCACTCCTTTACTGCCTTAAAAAAGGATATAAAGCAGTAGGGATTGATATATCAAAAGATAGTGCGAACTTTTTCAGAGAAAGAGTCAAAAAATTAAAATACGAAAAATTATGGCTTTCAAGATATGTTCTGAGCGAAGGCGAAAACCTCCCTTTTAAACCCGAATCTTTTGATGTAGTTATTTCAAACCAAGTAATAGAGCATGTAAATGACCCGAAAAAATGTGTTATGGAAATTTTCAGAGTTCTGAAAGATGGGGGAATACTGTACCTCAGAGCTCCCGATTACTCTCTTAGTTTTTATGAACCTCATTACAGAATATTCTGGACCCCGATATTCAACGGGCGAACAAAATTATCTCTTATGCTTACAAAAATATACCTCAAAATTCAGAACAAACCATCTGCTGGACTCAAATATCTCAATTTCATAACAAAAAACGAGCTCATCAGGACTTTGAAAGACGCAGGATTCAGCCAAATGATAGACCTTAATAAAGAGATAATCTTCGCTGATAGAGAGAGAAAAATAAAAGAACTTTTTAAGAGATTTGGAGTAAAAAAAGAAAATGGTTTGACAGAAAAATTCATCAAAGTTTTAAATCAACTTTACGAAATCATACGGCAGATAAGAATGATAGGGAAAGAGGAAAATCAGATACATGTGTTAGCGATAAAGTAATTTAATTTCAAAAAAATTTATTTTGAGTCAGGATTTCAGGGCAACAATACCAGGAAGTTCCTTTCCTTCTAAGATTTCAATAAAAGCACCTCCACCTGTTGATATATAAGATATTCTGTGTTGTTCTCCCATTTTAGTGATAACGACATCTGTATCTCCACCACCGACGAGGGTATATGCGGTAGAGTTAGCAAGAACTGACACTATGGAATAGGAACCTTTTGCGAACTGTTCTTTTTCAAAAACTCCCATAGGTCCGTTCCAGACGATTGTTCTTGCATCAGCGAGCGCTTCGCTAAAAAGAGTTATAGTTGCAGGACCTATGTCAAAAGCAGCATAACCATCTGGTATTTCATAAACAGGAACAACTTTTATATCGTTGCTGTTTATATCTCTTGCTATAACGCAGTCCACAGGAAGATAAAGCTTAATACCTTTTTTCTTCGCGTCATCAATTATTTCTCTTGCAACATCAACAAACTCTCTCTCAACGAGGGAATTTCCGACATTTATTCCCATAGCCACAAGAAAAGTAAAAGCCATAGCTCCACCTATAATTAACTTATCAACAAGTGAAAGAAGGTTTTTCAAAGCACCTATTTTATCTGATACCTTCGCTCCGCCTACTATTGCAACAAAGGGTTTTTTCGGATTGAGAAGAATTCGCTGTATAGCAAGGAGTTCCTTTTTCATAAGTATCCCTGCAAACCTTTTTTCAACGGGAAACAAAAGAGCAAGAGCATATAAAGAAGCATGTTTTCTGTGCGACACTGCAAATGCATCATTAACATATATATCTGCCTCTACTGAATTGAAAATTTCTCTTGCGAACTCTTCGGAATTCTCTGTTTCACCAGGATAAAACCTCACATTCTCACAAAGAATCACATCGGATTTTGTTCTCACAGCTGCCTTTACTTTTTCACCTATGCAGTCATCTACAAATAGAACATCTTTTTCAAGAAGACGAGAAAGACGTTTTGCAACAATACTCAAAGAAAGTCGTGGGACACGTTTTCCTTTCGGGCGCCCCATATGAGACAGCAAAACAATCTGACACTTTTCATCAAGAAGATAGTTTATTGTAGGAAGAACAGCTCTTATTCTGCGGTCATCTAATATCTGCCCTGCCTCATCTATTGGCACGTTAAAATCAACTCTCATCAGAACACGAGAACCTCTCAGATTGTTCTCATCTACAAATCTTACACCCTCTACTATATCAAGCTTCTCTTTGAAATTCGCCATATAAAAAATCCCCTCCTCCCCTCAAACCCTTACATAAAAAAGACAAACAAAAATTGACAATTTAAAGAAAAAATGAGATAAAAATCAAGAAAATTTTAATCTATTCAGTCATTAAATTTTCAAGTATGCTTGAAGTGAAGAACATAGAGACGGTTTACTACGATAGATTATATGTTCTCAAAGGTGTATCTTTGAAGGTAGAAGAAGGTAAGATAACCGCTGTGATAGGTCCAAACGGAGCGGGGAAGACAACACTTCTAAAATCTATAATGGGACTTATAAAAGACCAACCGAGAAAAGGTGAGATAATTTTTAATGGGAAAAACATAACAAGGAAAGAGCCAGAGCACATAGCATCTTTGGGAATACAGCTTGTTCCAGAAGATAGAGGGGTATTTCCCGAGCTCACTGTAAAGGAGAACTTAGAGCTTGCAGGGTGGAGCGAGAGGAAAGACGGCAAAAACCACTATATATTTGATTTATTTCCGAACCTCAGAGAAAAACTTTCTGAAATCTCCAATAACCTTTCTGGCGGAGAACAGCAGATGTTAGCAATAGCACGAGCTCTGCTGAAAAATCCAAAACTCCTTATGCTTGACGAACCATCTCTCGGACTTTCTCCAAAAATAACTCTTGAACTCTTCTCCATCTTAAAAAGGTTAAACCAACAAAGAAATCTCACGATCTTAATAGTGGAACAGAACGCGAAACTATCTCTATCAATAGCAGATTACGGATATGTTATGGAAAACGGGAAAATAGTTTATGAGGGAAGTTCAAAGGAATTGATGGAGACAGAAATCATTCAGGAAATATTTCTTGGAGGGAGCATAAAGACCCCGCAGAAGGGATGGCAACTTTACAAGAGAAAAAGAAGATGGTAAATTTACATATCTTTATTATCTGCTGAACAGGTGCTACATATTTAAAAAAGCTTTAATGCGTTACAGCTCCTTTTGACGCTGACTTAACAAGCTTTATATATTTTCCTAAAACACCGCGAGTGAATTTCGGCTGTGGAGGAGGAAGCTCACTTAACCTCCTTTTTATCTCATCATCAGACAGCTCCACATCAATTCTTTCCCTATCAATATCTATCTCAATTATATCTCCATCTTTGAGAGCAGCTATTGGACCCCTATCGTATGCTTCTGGAGAAACATGCCCTATCATAAGTCCTCGCGTTGCTCCGGAGAACCTTCCATCTGTAATCAGAGCGACAGAATCTATTAAGCCCTGACCAACAAGAGCAGCGGTGACCTGAAGCATCTCAGGCATTCCGGGAGCTCCCTTCGGACCTTCGTTCCTTATCACGACAACATCGCCGGGTTTTATTTTTTTCTGCTTCACAGCTTCAAAGCATTCAAGTTCGCTTTCAAAAACCTTCGCAGGACCTCTGTGTTTTCTTCTTATGTGTCCGCCTGAAATTTTCATCACAGCTCCCTCAGGTGCGACATTTCCATAAAGTATCACAATTCCCCCATCGGGTTTTAAAGGATTTGTCACAGGATAGAGAACTCCATTGTATCTGACATCAAAAGATTTGAGATTTTCTTCCACGGTCTTACCGGTGACAGTAAGAGCATCTCCGTGCAGAAGTCCTGCGTCAAGTAGTATCTTCATAACGGCAGGAACACCACCAGCTAGGTGTAGGTCATACATCACAAATTTTCCACCGGGTTTCAGGTCGGCGATAAGGGGAGTTCTTTTGCTTATCTTTGAAAAATCATCAAGGGTAAGAGTGATTCCGAGTTCGTTAGCGATGGCTATAAGATGTAGTACCGCATTTGTTGAGCCACCTGTTGCAGAGACGACCGCTATTGCGTTCTCGAACGCCTTACGAGTGAGAATATCTGATGGTTTTATGTTTTCTTTGACGAGCTTTACAATTGCCTCTCCAACTTTCTCGCATATTCTTTTTCTTTCTGGGTGGACTGCGGGATAGGAAGCGGAACCGGGAAGAGATATTCCGAGTGCTTCCGCTGCACAAGCCATAGTGTTTGCTGTAAATTGCCCCCCACAAGCTCCAACTGTTGGACACGCGGAACACTCTATCTCGTAAAGTTCTTCTTCTGAAATCAGCCCTGCTTGATAAGCTCCTACCGCCTCATAAACATCTTGAATTGTTATCCTCTTGCCCCTGTATTCTCCTGGCATTATGGTTCCACCGTAAAGGAATATTGATGGTATATTCACTCTTGCGATAGCCATTATGAATCCGGGAATGGTTTTATCACAACCTCCGACGGCAACAAAGCCATCGTAAAAGTGAGCATTGAGAACTGCCTCCGCAGAATCAGCAATAATCTCTCTGCTCACGAGCGAGTATCTCATTCCCTCGTGCCCCATACCTATACCATCGCTCACCGATATAGTTGCAAACTCAGCAGGAACACCTCCGGAGTTCACTATCCCTCTTTTTATATATTCAGCTTGCTCGTGGAGATTATAGTTGCATGGATGAATCTCCCCCCAAGCAGTTCCGACTGCTATAAATGGTTTCTCAAAATCATCATCTTTATATCCTATGGCTCGTAGAAAAGCTCTGTGTGGTGCCCTCTCCTCTCCCGCCTTTATTTTATCACTTCTCATACCATACCTTCTTTTGATATCAAACTTTCCCATACAGTTTGATTTTATACGCAGGACAAAAATATAGTAAAACAGCGGGAAAAGTTTGCTCTCAAAAATTATTTTTTCTCGTTATATGGTCCAACGACAATTGTAAAGACCGGCTTATCTTTCGTGTATTTCATAAGAGTATTTCTGACCTGCTCAGGAGAGATCGATTTAACCTCATCTTGAAATTTCTTGTAAAAATTGAAGCCGAGACCGAAAAATTCGCTTGTAGATATTTCATAAGCCCAATCTGAATTTGTCTGAAGAGACCTCCTTAGAGAACCGAGAAGAATATTTTTCCCACGCTCTACTTCTTCATCTGTAATAGAAGAAAGTAATAGAAGTTCTGATTTCAGACCTTCTAAAGAGGCGTCTAATTTTTCGGGAGCGGAAGCTATGTATCCTCCGAAGAATCCGGCACCCAAGAACGATTCTCTCACGGGACCTACAGCATAAGCCAAACCTCTCTTCTCTCTCAAATTCATAAATAATCTCCCACCCATACCAGACACTGAAGCAATAGCAACACGCAGAGGAATAGAATCTTTATCAAGAATATTAGGACCGCAGAAAACCGAAACTATATGAACCTGATTTCCCTCACGCCTCACATACTTTACTCCTTGACCATCTTTACAAACCAAATACTCGGGAAAAGATATATCTCTCTTCTTCTGAATTAAGAAAAGTTTTTCACCGTAAAGATAGAGGGATTTTAGTATTTCTGATGAATCCTGAAAATCTCCGACAACAGCTATAACTATCTTTTCTGGGTCAGAGAACAAAAGGTCAAGAAATTCATAAAGTTCTTTTCTTTCAGCATTTTTCACCACATCTTCTTTTGCGAGTTCTCGGAAAGCATAAGGGGTTCCTTCAAAAATGGTTCTGTAAAGTTCATCAAATGTCTGAACCTGAGGGTTGTCATACCTTGTTCTTAGGTCTTCAAGTATATCTTGTTTTACCTTCTGCAATTCTTCATCAGGAAATGATGGATTTAAGAGAACATCAAAAAATATCTCAAATCCTTTATCTTTTTTGCTGGCGAGAAAACTTGAAGAAACCCTGAAAACATCAAAGGAAGCAGAAGCCGATATTGAGCCACCTATCTGTTCCACTTCATCAAGAATCATTTTGGCAGTCCTATTTTGCGTCCCTCTTGTAAGGAGTTCTGCCACAATAAGCGGTATTCCTATTTTTTCTGGATAAAAAATCTGACCTCCCGGAAGAACAGCAGAAATAGTTATTGTTCCTGTTCCCTGAATTTTTTTCAACAGAACTCTGACCCCGCTTTTGCTCACATATTTTTCTATTCCGTCTTTTGATTCAGATAATATGAAAGGCAAAGCTGATTCCTTTGCAAGAGCCAGCAACTTTACAGCAGATGAAACTTTTTCAGCATAACCCAACTCCTGTTCGTTAACATATATTCCAGCAAGTAATCTATCTTCGCTTAAAATCTGTCTCGCAAGGTTTTCAACATCTTCTTTTCTTGCAGAAAGAATAATTCGCAAGAAATCATAAATAGAGTTATAATCACTCGTCAGCTGATAGAAATTACCGAATATAGATGCAATCCCTCTTACATCTTGAAATCTTTTATACACCGATGAGATGACAAGGTTTCTTATTGTTTCAAGTTCGGCAGATGAAATTCCTGCTGTTTTTATTTTATTTATCTCTTCAACGGTGATATTATATATTTTCTCAATGTTTTCTGCGTTTGCGGAAAATGATATCAAAAAGAGACCCATCTTTACGGGGCTCCAGTAATCAACTTCAACAGAGTTAGCGAGCATCTCCTTTATTCTTGTTCTCTCATATAACCTTTTTTCAAGAATTTCAGCAAGAATATCAAGATAAGCAGATGTGGTGAGAGAAAAATCATAGCCCAAAAATCCCAAAAGAAGTATTGCTTCCTTCTCTTTTCCGGAGATAACAAATGATTCAGGTCCTCTGAAATCTGGATTCTTCGCTGATTCATCTGGAGAACTAAAACTACCTTTGCTTTTTATTTTCCCGAAAATATCTCTTATATTCTTTTCAACACGGTCAGGGTCAAAATCACCAGCCACAATCAAAAAAACATTCTTTGGATGATAAAGGCGAGAGTGAAAATTCAAAACCTGCTCTTCGGACAAAGATTTTACTGTCTCTTCATATCCTATAACAGGATGTCCGTACGGATGATTTTTATAGATTTTTTGAAAGAAGTCATCAAATAACCTTGAACTCGGAATATCTCTTCCTCTCCTCCACTCTTCAAGTACGACTTCTTTTTCTCTTTCAAATTCTTCTTTTGAAAATTTCGGATTAAAAACAATATCTGAAAGAACTTCAAGTGGAACATTTATGTTTTCAGATGGTATTATTGTCCAGTAGACAGTATTATCATAGGATGTCCATGCGTTTATGTATCCGCCGGCTTTTTCTATTGCATCTGCAACTTCACTCAATCCTCTTTCTGGACTGCCTTTGAAAACAATATGCTCAAGAACATGCGCTCCTCCGAAGAAGTCAGGCGTCTCATCCGCTGCTCCGGATTTAACCCAGAGATAAACCCCACTTACTCTGCTTCCATCTCTTTTTGGAATTAAAATAACATCAAGCCCATTTTTCAATCTGAATTTTCTTATATCAAAACGCCAGATGTGAGGAATATTTTCTTCTGATGTTGAAGATTTTTTCTGCTTTTTTTCTTCTTTTACCGCTCTTTGCGTTTTCATATCTTTTCCCTCCTTCAACTTTATCGTAATAGAATGAGAGAGCTTTTGATTTGCTAAAAAAAACAAAATAAAAAACAAAGACAAAAAAGATATTCTAATAATAATCTGACCGCTCTGCATTTCGTTTAGATTAATGAAGAAACGAGAATTTTTTATAAAAATCTGTAAGTTTTTACGATAAGGTTTTGCAGAGTTTGAAAATATGTTTTCAAAAATATTCAGGGCAATCCGTGAAGTCGCCTTTCATCATAAGAACGCTTTCTTTCATAACAATACCATCTATATGTCTGCACAAGACACTCCACAGGTTCATAACGTGGATTATAACCAAGGAGCTTTTCAGCTCTTTCTATTGAGTACCAACCACCAGTAAGAGCAAAGGGTATAAGTTCAGTGGGAGTATAGACAAGGGGCAAAAATCTGCTCAACAGCAAAATAACTCGTATCATAATTCGCAAAAGAGGAAGGGGAAAAGGAATCAAAATAGAGCGGGAACCAACCTGACGAATAAATTTCCGGAGAACTTCTGATACAGGTGGAGCAGTTCGTGTGGCGATGTTGAATGACTTACCTTTAGCTTCTTGAACCTCAGCAGAAAGAACGAAAGCATCCGCAGCATCTTCTACATGAACACACGAGAAAGGCGCATTCCCATTAGCGGTAAGAATAACAGGAAGGTTCAGACGAACGAGGTCAAAAAGCAAAAGTATAGAACGCTCGTGATAAAATCCGGGTCCGAATATCATAGGCATGCGAAGTGCTACTCCTTCTATCATACCCTTTCTATCATAAGAAAAAAGCATCTGCTCACATTCCCACTTATTCCTGCTGTAAGCTCCCGTAAATAACTTTTCGTCATCTTCATAAAGTGGATACTTCTCCTGTGCTCCGTATATTTCAGCAGTAGATGCAAAAATAAATCTTCTTACCCCTGCTTTAATACTGGCAGAAAGAAGATTTCTCGTACCTACAACGTTTATTTCATATAAAGTTTTTTCTCCCAAAATTCCCCACTGGGGCATTCGGGCTGCGAGGTGATGAACAACTTCCACACCAGAAACAGCGCGGGAACAAGTTTCAGGATCACGAATATCACCTACGATCTGCTCAACATCTTTGGGAAACGATGGTTCATAGAAAAGGTCTAACGTTCTAACATTTAAACCTTTGCTGAAAAGTTTGAGAGTAAGAACTCTCCCTAAAACTCCTCTTGCTCCGGTGACAAGATGAATTGCCATTTATTCTTCTGACGGGAAGTCAAAGAGACGGCGAGCTATGATTATTCTCTGAATCTGTCCAGTTCCCTCAACTATATCAAGAGCTTTGACATCTCTATAAAGTTTTTCAACATAGTGGTCATTTTGAACTCCCGCATCTCCGAGGACATCAAGGCAAAGCGAAACCGCCTCCTGTGCGACAAAAGGACAGAACGCCTTTGCCTGTGATGCCTCAACTATATTTACAATTCCCATATCAGCTTTCCAAGCCGCTTTCCAGCAGAGAAGTTTCCCGACCTCTATGTACCTTCTTACCCTTGCCATAGCTTCCTTTATCTTATGGTATCTTGGGATAGGTCTTGAAAGCATGTAATTTTCTTTTACGAAGTTTCTTGTATAGTCATAGGCAGCGCGAGCTATACCTATTGCCATAGCTGCTATTGTTGGACGAGTAGCGTTGAACGACTTCATAGCGGTCTTGAATCCCTCTTTTCCTTCGTAAGCTTTCTCTCCGCCAAGGAGATTTTCCTCTGGGACTTCGCAATCTTCAAGTGTGAGGGAGCAAGAGGCATAAGCAGAAAGTCCCATCTTCTTTTCTATTTTTGTGACCTTGAAACCTGGGGTTCCTTTTTCTACTATGAAAGCTCTGTGTCCCGCTCTGCCGAGTTTTGGGTCAACCGTAGCCCAAACGATTATAAAGTCAGCCCTATCCGCATTAGAACAAAACGCCTTTTCTCCGTTCAGTATCCATCTATCTCCTTTTTTAACACAACGAGTTTTTATTCTTGCGACATCTGAACCAGCACCTGGCTCAGTCATAGCAAAAGCACCCCAGTGCGGATTTTCTCTATCTCTGAAAATAGAAAGATACTTTTCTTTCTGCTCCGGTGTCCCGATGAGCATAAGAGGAGGACCGGCAAGACCCGGACCAGGAAGAGCAACCGCTACGCCTCTATCCCAGTAAGATGTCTCTTCTCCTATTAAAACAGCTCTTCTTGCGGAAGTTCTTTCTTTCTTATCTTTTTCGTTTTTTAGGTCATCCATTTCTCTTCCCATACCTGCAACCCTTTCCTGATATCCTATTTGAGCGAGCATCTTGAAAAAAGGATGATCTGGTGGGACTGGCTCTCCCTTCGCGTCATACTCTATTCCCAAAGGACGCATGAACTTTTCTCCCAAAAACCTTATATTCCTTATGAGTTCCTTATCTTCTTGGCTCAATGTAAGGTCAATCATAAAAGGTTCACCTCCTTAAAAATTTAAAAGAAGTTAAACTTCTTTCCCTTCCTTCCTTCTTCTTTCCTCGTATATTTTTTTTGCTCTCTCTCTGAGCTCATATTTTAGAACTTTGCCTGTTGCATTTTTAGGAAGCTCATCTACAAACTCGTAGTAGCGAGGTATTTCGTTATCTGCAAGTTTATCTTTGAGAAAGTTTATAAGTTCTTGCTCAGATATTTTTCTTTTTGCAACGACGAAGGCAAAGACATCTTCTCCCAAAAGCGGATGCGGAACTCCTACAACAGCACTTTCAACAACATCTGGATGAGACATTATCATACCTTCAACTTTTGCAGATGATATATTGAAACCACCACGTATTATTATATCTTTCTTTCTATCAACAACATATAAATAGCCATCTTCATCCATATATCCTATATCTCCCGTTTTTACCCATCCATCTTCTGTCCATACTTTCTTTGAGCTTTCTTCATCTTTGAAGTATTTTCTCGGGTCTACTCCTGGGATACGTATCCATATTTCTCCTTTTTGCCCACGCGGAACTTCATTACCATCTTCATCACATATTTTCACTTCTGTTGGTGGGAGAGGTATTCCGATAGAATCTGGCTTTTGAGATGCCATACCTGGGGGAAGGAAGCAGCCTGCCATCCCTGCTTCGGTAGCTCCGTAAAGGTTCATTATCCATGTAGATGGGAGTTTTTCGGCAAGTTTTTTTACAGCCCAAGGTGGCATAGGAGCGGTTCCAAACATAATCAGTTTTATGTGTTCAAGGTCAGTTCTTTCAAATTCTTCTTCTCTCATAACAGAAAGGAGGTGAAACGGTACAGCATAGACCATAACTATATCTTTTCTTTTCATAACTTCAAGGAAATGCTTTGCGTCAAATTTTGGAAGTATTACAGCGTTGAGGGCATATCGCAAGGGTATAAGCATCATAGCATGACAGCCAGCAAATGTGAACAAAGGAACAGCGTGCAAAAAAGTTCTTCCCGCATACATGGATTCGTAAATTGAATCATCTCTCACAAAAAGAGACCTGTGTGTAGAAATCACACCTTTTGGGAAGCCCGTTGTTCCTGATGTATATATTATATCAAGGTGATCTGAACCTTTGATCTCAACAGGCGGGGGGTTTTCATCTTTTTGAGATGCGAGCATGCTTTCTGCTTGACTTCTTGAAATGTAAAAACCAACCTTTACCTTCTCTGTGAGTTTGTGTATGTTTTCTGAAAACTCATCTCCGAAAATAATTCCTTTTGCTTCTGAGTTTTCTAATACAAATTTTATTCCTTCGGCAGGCAATCTGATATTTACGGGAACTGGCAGAGCACCACACTTTACGACCCCAAAATACGATATTTTGAAAAACACCGCATCCTTATTTGAGAACATGATGGCAACCTTATCTCCTTTTCTCACTCCGAAATCATAGTAGAGAAGATTTGCAAGTTTTGTTGATTTTGAATGCCATTCCGAAAATGTCATTGTCTCTACTCCGTAGACCTCAATTCTGTTCTGCGGATACCTCTTCGCTTTATCTTCAAGGAGATCTACAACAGTTTCCATAGATAAAAAAATAAATCACCAGAAAAAATATTTCAACAAAAACTGAAAAGTATAAATTTACACTCTTTACAAAAAAATTATAGCAAAAATTATCAATAAGAAGAATACAGAATAAAATTAAGAAAAATAAAACTTATGAGCAGAGAAAAATCAAATAAGTCAAAGAAAGAAGAACTGATACAAAAGGGTTATATCCCTATAAGAAAGATAGCTGAACTCGCAGGAGTTGAAAAATCAACAATACACTTTTACATATCAAAAGGTCTCCTTCCAAAGCCAGTCATGGTATCAAAACAAATGGCACTCTACCCTCCCGAAACCATAGAGAGAATAAAAATAATAAAACAACTCCAAAAAAGATTCCTCCCGCTCAAAGAAATAAAAAAAATTCTCAAAGACCACAAAAATATTGACATAAAAGACATTCTCGCAAAAATAGATGCAGAAATACTTAACGAGTTCAAAAAAGAAAAAAAAGAAGAAAAAAAGATAAACCTGCCAAAAAATGTACTAGAAGAACTCAAAAAAATAGGAATGATAAAAGACAGAGGCGAATTTGATAATCAAATACTCACTCTCGTTCAGGAAATGAGAGAAGCCGGAATAAATGAAGAAAACGGTTTCAGTGTGAAGTTTATGAAAACCTATATAGATATCTGTAAAAAACTCACAGAAATAGAGTTCTCTGAATTCAACTCAAAAGTTATAGGAAAACTGCCACCTGAAAAAATAATTGAAATGGCAAAGATAGCAATAGAAAAAACATCAGAACTGATAAAAATCCTTCACAAAAAATTTCTTATAGAAAAACTTGAAGAGATAACAAAAGATATACAGAACCAGAAAAAATAAGTCAGACAAATAGACAAAAAAGAAGAAAAATCAAAAAATTTAAACCTTCAACAAAAATAAATCTTGAATATGTTGCAAGCAATAAGAGAGATACTTGCTGGGATTTCAACCTTTTCTGCTATGGCATACATCATTTTTGTCCAACCTTCAATTCTGTCTTCTGCAAATGCGGATTTTTACACCGTATTTTTTGCAACTTGTGTCAGCTCAGCAATAGCAACGCTTCTTATGGGAATCTGGGCAAAAGTACCATTCGCAGTAGCACCAGCGATGGGACACAATATTTTTGTTTCGCTCTTTGTTGTTAGCTCACTTGGATTGAACATAAAACAAGCTCTATTTATAAACCTGCTCTCCGCCATCATATCCCTTGCTATATCTCTTTCAAACATCCTTCCCTACATAATAAGAAGCATACCAGATGAACTCAAAGGAGCCATCTCAGCAGGAATAGGATTGCTCATAGCTTTCGTGGGACTTCAGTGGGGAGGGATAGTAGTAGCAAATCCCGGAACTCTCGTCAAACTCGGAGATGTTTCATCTTTACCTTTTTTAGCAACAGCGCTGGGATTAGCAGTTGCAGGAGGAGCATACTCTCTCGGAATAAGATGGGGAGTAATACTTGGAGTAGCAGCGGTGACAGTATTTTTATGGCAAAAAGGGTTTATAAACTTTGAAAAAGTAATTGAGATTCCGAAGGTTCCGACAGAACTTCCTTATGTAAATTTTTTCAAACCAGATATAGGAGTGCTTATAAAGGCGCTTTTTATTTTGCTCTTTCTTGATGTTTTTGACACTGCGGGAACGCTCGTTGGACTTTTCAAAGTGAGCGGAATAGAACCAGATAAAAAAACTGTAAGACGGTGCTTTACTGTTGACTCGCTCGGCGCAGTTATCGGAACTCTGCTCGGAACAACAACACTCACAACCTATGTTGAATCAGCAGTAGGAATACAGGCAGGAGGAAGAACAAAAATCACTTCAATAGTAGTAGCAGTCCTATTTATCGCTTCTCTTTTTTTCTCACCCATCATAAAAGCAATCGCAGGAGGAATAGAGTTCAACGGTTCAACATTTCACCCTCAAATAGCTGTTCCGATGATATTCGTTGGTATATTTATGATGAGCACACTCAAAATAAACATAGAAGACATCACATCTGCGATCCCTTCTTTTATAACAATCCTCATTATGGCTTACTCCCTCAGCATATCAGACGGCATAGCTTTCGGATTCATATCGTGGACTTTTTTAAAGCTTGTTTCAGGAAAATGGAACGACCTCAACCCTGCGGTAGTGATTCTCTCGCTTATATTTGTTGCAAAGTTTATATTTCTGGGATAATAATCCGCAAAGCAAATTAAATTCTCAACTAATTTTCAGCATACATCTCATCAAAAATATGTTTGAACTTTTTCTCTATCTCACTTCTTTTGACCTTCAAAGTAGGAGTTATTTCACCTTCTTCTATGTAAAAGTCCCTCTCAAATATCCTGAATTTTCTCACATTTTCAACCCGCGAAAGTTCCTGATTCGCTCTGTCAACAGCTTCTTTAACTCTCTTGTAAATGAGCTCATGTTTTGATATCTTTTTCATAAGGTCATCAAGCCCCTGAGGTCTTGAAAGCGGTTTTTCAGCAAGTTGTTCAAGCATATTTTGTGCAATTTTTTTCTCATTCTCATCAAGGATGTTGTTTTTAATCGCAAATTCAAGCGCTTCCTGTGGGTTCAAGGTTATGAGTGCTGTAAGATACGGTCTTCCTTCACCGTGAACATGGACCTGCGAAATAATTATATCTTGCGCTTTTATTTTGTTTTCTATTTCTGCTGGAGCTATGTTTTTGCCTCCGGCGGTTATTATTATGTGTTTCTTTCTATCTTTGAGTTTCAGAAAACCGTCTTCATCTATTTCTCCGATATCTCCTGTGTGTAGCCAGCCGTCTTGGTCTATGGCTTCTTTTGTTGCTTCCTCGTTCTTATAGTACCCCTTGAAAACGGTTGGACCTTTTATCAGAACCTCTCCATCTTCTGCAATTTTGCATTCGACACATTTTATAGGTTTCCCGACTGTTCCGAGTTTGAAATCCAGCGGAGTATTGGCGTGTGTTATAACTGTTGCTTCTGTCAATCCATAAACTTCATATATTTTGAGCTGGCAAGCCCACATGAACTCTAAAATCTCATATGGAATAGGTGCTGCTCCAACAATAAAGTATTTCACCCTCCCCCCAAACGCCTCTTTTATTCTTCTCAAAACCAGATTATAAGCAATAAAGTATTTTACTTTCAGGGAAAGTGGGATTGGTTTTCTATGGTTGAGATACCTGACATATTCTCTCCCGACCTTTTCTGCCCACGCAAAAATTTTCTGTCTCCTTGGAGGAAGTTTTGCGACTTCCTCTTTTATTCTTGAATACGCTTTTTCAAAAATACGAGGGACTCCGCCGAAAATCGTTGGTCTCACCTCTTTTATCTCATCTACAACCGCCTTTATACTTGTTGCATAAGCCGCTGATAATCCAAGATTTATTCTCCCGAAAAACCCTGCAATATGTTCTGCGACATGAGCCATCGGTAGAAAGTGATAGCTGAGGTCATCGTCTCCCAAACCTAAAACTTCAGCAAAGTCATCAAATGAAGAAAGGAAAGCAATTATGTTCCCGTGTGATATCATCGCACCCTTGGGCATTCCCGTAGTTCCAGAAGTATAAACTATTATCGCTATATCTTCTTTTCCAATAGAATTTATTCTGTCAAAAACAAGTTTTTCATCTGGTTCGGTTTCAAGACATCTTGAAAAACCCTCAACTCTTGCGTCATCAAAATATCTCTCACAGTCCTCTGTATCAAAAACAACTATCTTTCTTATGTTTGGAATTTTATCTCTTATCTTCCAGACCTTTTCCATTTTCTCCGAGTTTTCTACAAAGAGCCAGACAGAATCAGAGTGGTTTATAAGGTATTCAAGTTGAGATGGGGATAGTGTAGGATAAAGTCCAACCGTTACTCCGCCGGCAGAGAGTATAGCGAGATCTGTAATAGCCCACTCAGGTCTTGTATCAGACAGAACAGAAATCTTTTCTCCCTTCTGTATGCCATTTTTTATAAGGTATGTCGCAACAGAGCTTACTTTTCTGCCGAATTCGCCCCAGCTGACATCTACCCATTTTCCATCCTTCCCCTTGTATTTATAAGCTAATTTACCATAAGACCTTTTGACTCTCTCGTAAAAAAGTTCAGGAACATTTTTTATTCTGCTTTCCTTACCCCACTGTAATATCAACCTCTCCATAGTTTTTATTTTAACTTCGCAGGAGAAATTTTTTAATAAAAAAACAAAATAATTGAACAAGCGTTCAAAGAAAATTTTGATTTTCAAAAGGCATTTGAGGATTTTCTTTTCAAATTTTTCAGCTCCGAAATCCAATCTTTTTTCTTCACATGTTCTCTTAATTTTTTATCATATATGAGTTTCATCTCATACAAAAATCTTGCTTTCATAACAGCACTCTCAACCGCATACCTTTCTTTTTTTGATTTATCTAAAAGAGCAAGAAGATTGTAGATAATGTGGAGTGATAGGAAACAAAAAGAGCGCAGAGCCAAAACAGGTCTTTTCGGAAAATCCCCCCAGTGAAACTTTGAGTAAGACATCTGTATTCCGTGTTTGAAAGCTCTTTCTTTCAGATACCGCAAACTCATTCTCTTTCTGCTTATTTTGTGGTATACCACCGCTTTGGGATTGTAAATTATCTTTTTTCCCATCTGCCTTATTTTTATGCAAAGACCGCTCTCTCCATCTCCACGCAGCCAAATTTTATTTTTAGAAATAAATAAATCTGGGTTAAAGCCCCCTACAAGAATAGCAGTTTCTCTATCCACCGCGAAGTTATTTCCATTTAGAAAATCTACCTCTTTTTCCTCATCTCCCCAATCGCATAAAGAAAGATATGAATGTTTTAGATATTTGAAGAATTCAGGAAGTTCTGCTTCAAAAATCGGCAGAACCTTTCCACCAACAGCTCCAGCATTACCGTTTTTTGTAAAAGAAGAGACAATTTCTCTTATGAGGTTTTCATCACCCGGCAAAGCGTCATCATCTTGAAACAAAACTATTTCTCCTTTTGATTCTAAAAGACCTCTGTTTCTGGCATTATGCAAACCCTCTTGTTCCTCTCTTATATACCTTACTTTTCTGTTTTCAAACTTCTCCGCAATTTTCTTTATATGAAAAGAATGGTCTCTTTCCTGTGAATTATCTACAACAAGAATCTCAAAAGGAGCGTAGTTTTGTTGGAGAATTTTTTCAACAACCGATTCAATTTCACTCGGAAACCGTGCAGTCGGAATAACAACAGAAACCTTCACAAAAAAATATGTAAAGAGAGAAAAATAAAAAACCTGTTTTCAGATTAAGATTTAGGAAATGAGCGGAACCGAATTCATACCTGTAAATGAACCTTGGATTACCGAGAGAGAAATTGAGTATGTTCTTGAAGCGGTAAGAAGCACTTTTATCTCATCAGAAGGAAAATTCATAAGAGAATTTGAAGAGAGATTCTCTTCGTTTTGTGGAAGGAAATACGGAGTAGCGGTGAACAACGGAACAAACGCTCTCGTACTTGCTATGAGATCTCTTGAACTTGAAGAGGGGACAGAAGTTATACTTCCGACATTTACCATAATCTCCTGCGCTCTTGCAGTTATATATAATGGACTTGTACCCGTCTTTGTTGATTCAGAGCCGGAAACTTACAACATGGATCCGGAAAAAATAGAGGAAAAAATAACAGAAAGAACAAAGGCAATACTTATGGTTCATACATACGGGCACCCATGCGAGGTAGATAAAATACTTGAGATAGCAGAAAAATATAACCTTTATGTAATTGAGGACTTTGCAGAAGCTATAGGTTCAGAATACAAAGGAAGAAAATGCGGGAGTTTCGGAATAATAAGTTGCACAAGTTTTTATGCGAACAAACTTATCACAACAGGTGAAGGTGGAATGTGCCTCACAGATGACGAAAAACTCGCTAAAAAAATGATAAGATTAAGAAATTTAGCTTTCATTCCAGAAAAGAGATTTTTGCACTACGAACTCGGATTCAATTTCAGAATGACAAATGTTCAGGCAGGAATCGGACTTGCTCAACTTGAAAATGTGAGCGAAAGAATAGAAAAGAAAATCAAAATAGCCAGAAAATATTCCAAAATGCTCAAAGAACTTGAAGATAAAGGCATTTTAAAACTTCCGACCGAAAAAAATTATGTTAAAAACACATACTGGATGTACGGAATAGTTATGAAAAACGGAGTGAAATCAGATATTATTATGAAAAAGCTTGAAGAAAGGGGAATACAAACAAGACCTTTCTTCTACCCGCTTCATCTTCAACCCGCTTTCAGAAAGTTCCATTGGTTCAGAGAAGAAAAATTGGAAGTAGCCGAGTTTCTTTCTGAGTTCGGATTTTACCTCCCATCTGGACTTACTTTGAACGACGAGAAAATAGAAAAAATATGCAAAACATTTTATGAAGTCATAGATGAAATTGAAAACAAAAAAGCAATTCAAAGCAAGGATAATTAAAAAAGAGAAAAATGGGTGAGAAAAACAAGACAAAATACTCAAAAGAAAACACAAAAGCTGAAAATAAAAATAAAGAGCAAATTGTCTTCGGTCATCTCTACTCCCAAATATATGATGCTCTGTATAAAGATAAAGATTACCAGAGAGAGTGCGACTATCTTGAAGAGCTATTCAAAATGTTCAGAGTCAGAGTGAGAAAAATTCTTGATTTAGGATGTGGGACAGGAAATCACTCAATTGAACTCGCAAAAAGAGGATACGAAGTAATAGGAATAGATATATCAGAAAAGATGATCACCATCGCAACAGAAAAACTGAAAAATCTCAATAAGAGAAGAATAAAGTTCATCAGAGATGACATAAGAAATTTCAGTTTGAACGAAAGGTTTGATGCGGTAATATCTATGTTTGCAGTTATCGGATACATAAACGAAAACGATGATCTTATAAAAACATTTTCTAATGTCAGAGAACATCTAAAAGAAGATGGAATATTTATTTTTGATGTATGGTTCGGTCCAGCAGTGATAAATCTGAAACCCACACAGAAAGTAAAGGAAATAGACATTCGAGAAAGCGAAAAAATTTTCAGAATAACCACCCCCAAATTAGATGTGATGAGACACATAGTTGAAGTGAATTTCAAAGTCATATACATCAAGGAAAACAAATTACATATTTTTGAGGAAAATCATAAGATGAGGTTTTTCTTCCCAAAAGAGCTTGAACTTATGCTAAAAATTTCAGGATTCAAAAGGGTTTATTTCTTCCCGTTCCTTGAAACAGAAAGAAAACCAGATGAAAACGATTGGAACATAACCGCAGTATCTCTGAAAAAATAAATTTCAAAATTGCATAAAAACAAAAAGATGCTAAAATTAAATCTTTTATGCCCAAAAGAGGTTGGATATACGAAAAAGGAGATATTCACGGAGAATGGATGAAAAAAATAGAAGAAGGAAAAATAGGCAGAGAATGGTATCTTCTTGTTTTCAGAAAGAAGATGAAATTCATAACAGATTTTCTTGATAAACAGAAGGGGAAAAAGATTCTTGACGCAGGATGTGGGGAAGGAATTCTCGTTGAAAAATACAGAAATAAAGGATATGATATAGAGGGAATAGACCCGAACTACGAGAGCGAATTCGTGAAACCAGTAAGTATACTCAAAACAGATTACAAAGATGACACATTTGACATAGTTTTACTTCTTGATGTTCTTGAACATATTTCATATTCCGATCAGTATATCGCTCTGAAAGAGATAAAAAGGATATTGAAAAGCGATGGATTGCTTATTATGTCTGTTCCTAACCTTGCGAATCTGACATCAAGAATAAAGTTTTTCTTATTCGGGAAACTATCAAGGGGAGATAAGGATTACAATCACATAGGCGAAAGACCCTTCCCAGAATATAAGTCGCTTCTTGAATTGCAAAATTTCAAGATAGAGAAAATTTATGGTATAACGATAACCATTCCGATTTTGTGGCAGATTGTGACAGTATTTCCCGAAAAGTTGCAATTAGTTCATGACTTTTTACTGAACTTCGCAAACATTCCTCATATCTCGCTCCTGAATATATTCATCGCAAGAAACATAAAATAAAAAATAAAGAAGAAAATCAAAGATATTCCGAAAAGCTCATAAATTGCTATGTAATCTGTTCGTAGAAAGTTTTGAAGTTCTGAGTGAACTCAAATTTTGAGTAGTTCTGCTCTATTGATTTGACATAATCTGAATAATTTTTGACAATCTTTGACACCGCATTTTTTATTTCAGAAAATGATGATATAGCGACACCGAAGTTATTTTCTTCTGTTGTTTCTTTGAGTTCCGGCAGGTCTCTTACTATCACCGGCTTTCCAATAGAAAGGTATCTGAAATACTTGCTTGCAGACCATCCAGCAAACCTATCGTTCAACTTTGATTTATCATACCATACAAAACCAATATCGTGCTTTGAAACAAAACTTTTGAAATCATCATAGCTCAAAAACCTTTCGTAAAACTCAACATTTTTCAGCTGAGCAAATCTCTTTTTCAGGTTTTCTATTCCGTACTTTGAAAGTCCGTGAAACACAAAAATGAAATTTCCGTCAAGTCCGCTTTCAATTCCCGCAAGAACGCTCTCTTCCAATCCTCCCGCAAGGAGAACCCGTGGAGGTTCAGAAGGAAAATAATTCAATTTTTCCGCTTCAAAATCGTAGCTATTTGGTATAATAAATGTTGGACAGCGGATTTTGAAAACGCTTTTGGCAAGTTCTAACCTCTTTGGACTCAAAGCGACAAAAAAATCAGAGTTTAAGATAAGAATTTGCTCTAAAAGTCCTCCGACCAACTTTTTGAAAAGATTTTCATAATCAAGAACAAAAAGCTCAAGGTTATAGTAGATGAGTTTTGCTCCCATCTTTTTCTTTATGATTCTTGAAAAAAGAGAAAGAGCCATAGCATCTGCTGGGTCATAAACAAAAATAAAATCTGCCTTCAAAGAGGAAGAAAGCAAAAAGCGGTTCAGAAACAGAAATTTTTTGAAAAAGCTCCTCTCTCCTCTTTTTATCTGTGAAAGCCATTTTCTCTCATTCTCATCAACCTCAATTCCTGAAAGGAGATAATTTTTGTGTCCACGCCCAGAAAGAAACTTGATAATATTATACATCGGCAAACACGAAGAGAAAAAACCATACTGCTTTGATAGTATGTGAAAGAAAACCATAAATATTTTATTTTATCTTTCTTTTTCTTCGCCCGATTTCTCAACTCCTTGAAATCTTTCTTTATCTTGTTCTCCTGTGTATGGACCTTGTTTTATCTCTATGAGTATTGAATCTTCAAGGAACTCAAAGCCGTGAGCTCCTCCGCAGAGAAGAATAAAGTCCCCATCTTGAATTATCTCCGAACCTACATACTTTTTCCTGCTATCGTACAGGTTAACTTTCACTCTGCCCTTTTTCACAAATAGAACCTCCTGTGTGTAATGAACTTCTCTTTTGTTATAAATATGTCTGTGCGCCTGAATAATATCTCCCTTTTTATGTGGCAAATAGCCGAGCTGTTGCGAAAGAGTGTCAGGAGTGAAAAAAGTAATCTCGTCTTTATGGAAATTTGACCGCAGTATTATAGAGATAAGCTCACCGTTGGAATATATATACTCTAAACCTTCATATGGTTTTTCCTTTATCATACCAAAAGTTCAAGTAAAAATTTAAGCTATGCTCCTTCGATTTAGAAAAAATTTACGAAATTAGCAAAAAAGAAAGGAGATAGGAAAACAACCTACTTGCTAACGATAATATCAGGAGTTATAAACCACAGAATCTTCCATTTTCCATCTATTTTTTCCAAAGCGCAAGCAGATGAGTACTTGAAATGAACGCAATCTGAACCGGTAAGTTCCCTGACAAGATTTGAAAGGTGAGGGAGATGTCCCACTATAATAAAGACCTTTCCTTCGCTCTCATCGCAAAGCGGGATAGCTTTTTTAGGGTCATCAAGAGGATTTATGTAATTTAGTTTTTCAATTTCGCCCCCGAGAATTTTTGCTAAAACCTGAGCGGTTTCAACTGCTCTCTTTTTCTCAGAACAAAATATCTTTTCTGGCTTCAAAACTGATACCAGGAACTTCGCAACTTTCTCTGTTTCGTAAAATCCCTCGTCTTTCAGTCCTCTTTCTGGGTCCTCTTGTTCCGATTTCGCTTTCCCATGCTGTACAAGGATAATCATAAAAATCAAAAATAAAATCTTTCTCTCTCAAATCTTAATTTGCGTATTAAATTTCTCTCTATGAGAAGAACAGAAGTTGAGAAAATAAAACGAAATATTTTAAAGGGGATATATGATTTTTCGGAAAGGAAAATAGAGGAGAACTCAACGACAGGAAAAATCCTCAGCGAGATAATACCTATTGCATACATAATATCAAAGAGCAAAAGCCCAAAGAAGATAAAAGAGAATTTAAGCCAGTATCTTGAAACGAGAAAAATCCTCAACATACAAAGGAGTGTTTTAGAGCTTTCGTGTCTTGGAACAGCAATAGAACTTGGAATAACAGAGAAGATATCAAACGAGAAAAAAACCGCAGATGAAATTTCTTCCGAACTCGGAACAGAAAGAAGAAGGACTGAAACTCTGCTTGACGCACTCTGCTACTTTGGATTTGTAAAAAAAGAAGGTTCAAAATACCAGCTTGACCCTAAATTCAAAAGAACCTTTGAAAAATCAGGGGATTACTTGAAATTTATGTGGAGCCAGTTCAAAGCATTTGCCGAACTCCCAACAATACTGAAAAACGGAAAACCCTCAGAAATACTCAACATCTACAACCTTGAAGGAGATTATGCCACATTGCTTTACAATGTCAACTCATTTCTTTATATTGCAACAGCAGAGCTGATGAGAAAATTTGAATTCAAAGACATAAAAAGAATCATGATAGGTTCAATGGGAATATCTTTCGCAAAGAACATTCAGAAAAAATTTCCCGAAGTTGAAGTTCATATAGGATGCTATCCTCATCTTATTGAGAAAGTTCCAGAGCTGATAAAAAAATACGGGTTGACAAATATAAAGACGATGAAACCGCACAAGGGCATACCATCAGAGGACAGATGGGGTGAGGAAGAAAAAGGATATGACCTTGTCTTCCTCACAAAAAAACTTACTCTGAGAGAGCTTGAAGAGTTCGGAGATGAATTCTTGAAAAAAACATACAAGGTTTTGAGAAAAGGCGGGTACGGAGTTATATGGGAAGCAATAGTAAATGACAAAGGAACGAGCGGACCAATAGAAGAAAGCATTCTTGACCTTCTTGTGAGCTTTTCTGGGAAAAGATGGAAAGAATCTGAAATGAAAGAATATGTTATTTCAAATGGATTTTCTGATTTCAAGATTATAAAATGTCTTGGAGGAAAAGCAACATTCGGAATAGCTATAAAATGAATTAATAAATTTTGAGGGAAAATCAACTTCCTTCCTGAATAAACCTTTTTTCCTCGTAGTTTTCATGATAAGGGACTTTTTCAATTCCTTGAACCCTTTGAAGAAACTCGTATATAGTATCTGCTAAATCAGAAGAGAAAAGGAGAGAAAAATGTCCGAAAGCATTATATTCTTTTTTCTCTGCTCCGTCAAAGAAAGAGCTTTCATATGGAATGGTGAGCTGGTCATACTTTGCGCAAACACAGAGATATTTTGAAGGGTCTTTGACATACTTTAAACCGTGTATTATTTTTGATTCCGGGGTTATATCCTTTGAGCTTTTCCCGATTCCGAAGTAGGCAAGACGAGTTCCAGAATGCGGAGAGCAAATTGTAACACATTTTTTCACTTCAAAATCAAATTTATCTTGATTTTCTGTTATGTATTTTGCGATTATACCACCAAGAGAATGTCCTATAATAATTATATCTTTTGAGTCAGCAAAAATATTTTCAAGCTTTTCTTCTATCATTTTCGCAGATTTATAAGAGAGGTTCTCAACTGAATCGGGAAAGGGAGTAGGAACTATTATGAAAATATTTTCAAATCCTTTGTTTCTCAGAAAATAGAAAAGGAAAAAGACCGAAGATCTGTTGAGAAAATATCCCGGTATTATAAACACCGGCGTTTTTATTCCCGTCTTTCTCGGTATATAATTTTCAATTTTGAAAAAACCGAAAATCCATGTTGAAAATAAATAAACATAAGAAAAGAACTCTTTTATGAAGGAGATCAGAAGTTCTTTCAGGTTGATTTTTTTACCATAACCAATATTTTCATAAACGAAAATGATATACGGCAAAAGAGTGAAGAAAAAAGATAGATAAAAAATTATTTTTATCAGTAATCTCATACTTCGCAGAAAAAAGAGTGTCCTCCATCTTCGTAAATAAAGCTCAAATTTTCAAAGAAGAACTGAACAGAAACCTTTTTTCTATTTTGATTTTTCTTTATTTGATTTTCTTGCAGAGTCAATAGCCATAAGGGAAACCCAGTTAGCAGCTCTCACAGAATACTCCTCAAGCGTAGAAACAAGATTATTTGCTCGTGAAGATATTACAGCAAAGAAAACAACTCCCGAAATAGCAACTATAAGTCCAAAAGCAGTTGAGTGCATGACTATAGATATTGATTTTGAAAGGTATATTTGTCTTTGAGCTGGGTCAAGACCTCCGACACCCGCAAAAGCTTCAATAAGACCTATAACCGCTCCGAGCAGACCTAAAAGAACCGCAGTATTAGCAAATATGTGTATCAGCGGAACTCTGTTCTGTATCTTTGGAATAAACCTGAGGTATTCCTCTTCAACGGCGGAAGTTATAAGCTCTTTTATTTCTTTTTCATCAAGTTCAGATAAATTACTTTTTTCAAGGACACGGAGAGCAGAATATAGAACCGCACCTATTGGCAATTTTGAATTTTGTTCAGCAACTTCAAGAGCTCTTTTCAGACCTCCCTCTTCAAAAGCTGCCTTCACCTCCTCAAAAGTTTTAGCAGGGTCTTTCCCGTAAACAAACCAGACAGCTATCCCTCTTTCAACAGAAAGAGCTATTATGACAAGGAACATGAGCAAAATAAGATGCATTGGCCAATCCCCTACCTTATAAGCTTCTATCAACTTACCTATAATTCCTTTCTCTTCTTTTTTCTCACCTTCTTGACCCGAAGGAGGGGCTTCCTCTTTCCCTACAGCAGTAGTAGCAGAAGAAGTCGCTCCTTCTTGAACCTGAGTGACGGTTCCGGGTGACTGAGTAACTCCTTCCTGCTGAGCTATCACATAAGAAATACGAGAGACGGAAAAAACAAAAACCGCTAAAAATATAAAAAACAGATAGCTGAAAACATCTCTCTTCGTATTCATTTTTCAAACCTCCTTTTGTTTTTGATAAAGATAATCACAAATAAAAATTTTTTCAAGTTTTTGACAAAATTTTTTGCCGAAAAAATGAAGGTGTTCATAATAGGCGGGAACGGAAGCGGAAAAAGTTCCTTCGCACTTGAAATAGGGGAAAAAATATCAAAAAAAAATAAAAACTATTTGAAAAAATATTTCATAGCAACATGCGAACCAATAGATGAAGAACTGAAAGAAAAAATAAAAAAGCACAGGAAGGAGAGAAAAGGTTTAGGCTGGCAAACAATAGAAGAGCCCATCGAAATATCAAAAGCTATAAAATATATAAGAAAAAAATATAAAAATGCTGTTGTGATAGTAGATTCAATTACACTCTGGCTGACAAACCTTTTCGTTCATAAAAAATCAGAAAAAGAAATAAAAACCGAGATAGAGAATTTTTTAGAGGAACTTTCAGGATTTGAAGGAGATATAATTGTTGTTTCAAATGAATGCGGACTTGGAATAATACCTAAAGAAAAATCGGTGAGAAAATGGGAAAACTTTCTTTCTCAAATAAACAGAAGAATCTCTCTTATTTCAGATGAGGTATATTTTTTGCTTGCGGGAATTCCACAGAAAATAAAATAATCTACTCTGATTCTTTGTCTTTTGATTTTTTATTGCTGTGAGATTTACTTTTAGCAGAATCTACTCCATTGCGTTCAAGTATTCCGTATAAGATAACAGAAATTATATGAGATATGCGCTCGGAAATAGCTTTACTACTCATCGGATTTTTTATAAATGGTTCTATAAGTGGTCTGAAAATAAAGTATATTATTATAGCACCTGTGAGAGTAATAGATAGCTGAATCGGGTCCACATCTTTTTTGAAAACACCCTGTTTTTTTCCTTCCTCAAGGATTTGTGAGCCAAATGAAAGAATTTGCGGAACATATTCCTGAGCAAGTTTTCTTATGGGGACATTCTCATCAAGGAGTTCTCTCATAAGGATTTTCACATATTCCTCATTTTCCCTTATGAAAAACATTATCTGCTTTACAAAGTTTCTCGCATCTTTTATTATGTCTCCCGAAGAAAAAGAGACCCTGAAAATCTCTATTATCTTTTTAAGGGTTTGATTTATGAGTTCGTTATATATATCATGCTTGCTTGGGAAGTG
The DNA here is from genome assembly GCA_030550715.1 of bacterium. Lineage (GTDB taxonomy): Bacteria > Calescibacteriota > Calescibacteriia > Calescibacteriales > Calescibacteriaceae > Calescibacterium. Next base: position 77,327 of record JAUQOU010000003.1, read on the forward strand.
ATGATATAAAGATGCCTTTTTTATTCCAACCATATCAGCTATGTCATCCATACTTGTTCCTGCGAATCCGTACTTAGCAAAAAGACGGGTTGCAGCTTTCAAAATCTTCTCTCGAGTTTTCTTCCCCTTCAACCTTACCTTATTGACCTTCTGATAAGGTTCCATAAGAAAAAATTAGCAACGATGGAGCAAGTATTTATTTTTTTAGTTCAACGTGGTACAGAAAATTGATAAGCCATTTACTTTTTCCACTCAGTATCTACAACAGAACCTCCATCAGGTCCCTCTGAGCCACCACTTCCTCCGCTTTGCCCCTGAGATGAAGATGCTACATTTTGCGAGTATATAGCAGATGAGACCTTAGTCATTACGCTTTCGACTTCTCTTATCATTCCTCTCACCTCGTTTATGTCATTTGAGTTTTTGAAAACCTCGCGCCCTCTTTGAGCTACCCTTTCAGCTTCTGAAACGATGTCTGCCGGAATCCTATCTCTGAACTCCTTCAATGTCTTTTCAAGCTGATACACAAGGTTATCTAACTTATTCTTTTCTTGAATGAGCTCAAGCTTCTTCCTATCTTCTTCCTCATATCTTTTTGCTTCTTCTGTCATTCTCTGGATTTCTTCTTTTGTGAGGTTGGTTGAACCCTCTATTCTTATTGAAGCTTGTTTTCCTGTTGAAAGCTCTTTGGCATAGACCGTAAGAATTCCATTAACATCAACATCAAATGTGACTTCAATTTTTGGGACTCCACGAGGAGCAGGAGGTATGCCTTCAAGATAGAATCTTCCCAAACTCCTATTATCTTTTGCGAGTGGTCTTTCACCTTGCAGAACATGTATTTCAACAACTGTTTGATTATCTTCCGCAGTAGTGAAAATTTCTGATTTTTTTATGGGGATCGTAGTGTTTCTCTCTATTATTTTTGTGAAGACGCCACCGTAGGTTTCAACTCCCAAAGATATAGGAATGACATCAAGTAAGAGTATATCTTTTGCGGTTCCGAGGATTATTCCTGCCTGAATTGCAGCTCCCACAGCGACAACCTCATCTGGATTAATTCCTCTCACAGGGTCTTTTCCGAAGAAGTTTTTGAGCTCTTCTTGAATTTTCGGGATACGTGTTGAACCACCGACAAGAATAACCTCATCAATATCCTTTGGTTTAAATCCCCCATCTCTTATGACTCTGTCTATTATCTCTATTGTTCTTGTGATGTATTTTTCTATCATTCTTTCAAACTGCGAGCGCGTGAGTTTTCTGACAAGGTGTTTTGGTCCAGTCGCGTCCGCCGCTATGAACGGAAGGTTTATCTCTGTCTCAAGCTTTGACGAAAGCTCTTTTTTTGCGTTCTCAGCAGCTTCCTTCAACCTCTGCAAAGCCATTCTGTCTTTTGATAGGTCTATTCCCGTCTCTTTTTTGAACTCCTCTATGAGCCAGTTTATTATCTCTTGATCAAAATCATCTCCTCCAAGATGAGTATCTCCACCTGTTGATTTAACTTCAAGGACATCTTCTCCCATTTCAAGGACTGTTATATCAAAAGTACCGCCTCCAAGGTCATACACAGCAACTCTGACTTTCTTCTTTTTCTCAAACCCGTATGCTAACGCAGCTGCTGTTGGTTCGTTTATTATTCTGAGGACATTAAGACCCGCAATTTCTCCTGCTGCTTTTGTTGCTTGTCTCTGAGCATCGTTGAAGTAAGCGGGAACAGTTATGACGACATCTTGGATTTTCTCTCCCAAAAACGCCTCAGCGTCTTTTACGAGTTTTTTAAGAATGAAAGCAGATATTTCCGGTGGAGAAAATTCCTTCCCAACTGCCGGTATATAAACTCTGGCGTCGTTGTGCGGTCCTCTCACAATTTTATATGGGACTCTCTTTGCTTCCTCTAACGATTCGTCATAGCTTCTTCCCATGAACCTTTTGATAGAGTATACGGTGTTTTCTGCATTGACTATTGCCTGCCTCTTTGCGGGAATTCCAACAATAACCTCTCCCTCGCGTGTCCATGCAACACAAGACGGAACAGTAGTTGGTCCTTCGGCTGAAGGTATAACCTTAACATCACTTCCCTCCATAGTTGCGATAACCGAGTTAGTGGTCCCAAGGTCAATTCCTATTGGTCTTTTTCTTGCCATGGCTTTTTTCCTCCCTCTTTAAATCCGATTATAAGCAAAAGAAATTCAGTCATGAAACCAAAAATCTTATAAAGTTAAAACCATCAAAAAAGTAAAAATCTCACTTTCTATAATATTATAATGAAGAGATTTTTAGTTTCTGATTTTGCAAAAATAGTTTCATTAATTTGTCCTCGTGGAATTTAAGAGAATGAAAAAGAAATTAAGTAAATTGACAAATTGAAAAACTACCGATAAAAATAAACTCTATGTTCACGATAGCGGGAAGAGAGATAAGGTCTCTTTTTCTATCACCGATAGCTTACGTCATCATAGGTATTTTCTGCATCATTCTTGCGTGGTTTTTCATAAATGTAGTGGCTCTATATGTTATTTTGAGCGTTCAGGTTCTCAGATTACCTTGGCTTGCAGAAAGAATAAATATGCAAGAACTTGTAATAAGACCCCTGCTTAGCAATATGAGCGTGATAATGCTTTTTCTCATTCCGATGGTAACAATGAGAACATTTGCAGAAGAAAAAAAACTCGGGACATTTGAGCTGATATACACTTCTCCCATAAGGACGACAGAAATAGTTTTAGGGAAATTTTTAGGGACAGCATTTTTCGTTCTCATTCTTCTTCTAATTTCGTTTCTTTTTATGATACCGCTGATAAAGTATGGAGAGCCAGACAAAGGTGTTATAATATCTTCATACCTTGGGCTTTTCCTTATGGTGATAGCTTTTATTTCAGCAGGAATATTTGCATCATCAATAACAGAAAATCAAGTTATATCAGTAATAGTTTCTTTCGGAATTCTGCTTTTCTTCTGGGTCCTTGGATGGGTAAGAGGAACGCTTGAAGGACAGATAAAAGAAATTTTAGCATACCTATCTTTTATGGATCACTTTCAGAACTTCACAAGAGGAATAATAGATACACGAGATTTAGTGTATTATATTTCGTTTATTATCGTTATGCTTTTTCTAACGGTTGCCACTCTTGAATCAAGGAGATATAGAGGTGCGTACTGATTTGAGAGTGTCAGGAGGTCATTTTTCTCCGATTGGGAAGAAGGTTTGTTTTATTACCTGAACATCGTGGACATGTGATTCTTTGTATCCTGCTTCTGTTATTCTTATCATTTTTGCTTTCTTTCTTGCTTCTTCAATGTTTTTAGCTCCTATATAGCCGAAAGCTGCTTTAATAGCTTTTGCTATGTTTGAGAGAATGAAGCGGACGGGACCTTTATACGGAACAAGTCCAACAACTCCCTCGGGCAGAATATCATCTCCTGTGAGGTATCTTGAGCGGACACCTTTTTTCATTCCATCGCGTATAGCATCTTCGGACCCCATTCCCCTGTATACCTTGTAAGGTCTGCCATCTCTTATGACCTTTTCACCTGGCGCTTCCTCTGCTCCCGCAAGCATGTTTCCGAGCATAACAGAATCAGCTCCCGCAACAAGAGCTTTAACTATATCACCAGTGTACCTTATACCTCCATCTGCTATGAGTGGAACACCTAAATCTTTCAGAGCTCTTCTGCATTCAATTATTGCCGAAATCTGAGGTACTCCAACACCCGTGACAACTCTTGTAGTGCATATTGAACCAGGACCGACTCCGACTTTTACCGCATCTGCCCCCGCATTTGCAAGAAACAAAGCACCTTCGTAAGTTCCCACATTTCCGGCTATCACCTGAACATCTAACTTTCTTTTTATCTCTTTTAGTGTTTCAAGAACAGCTTTTGAGTGTCCATGAGCTGAATCTATGACGATGACATCTACGCCTGATTCTACAAGAGCGACAGCTCTTTCTATTTCTTTCGGTCCAACTCCAACAGCAGCTCCAACCATAAGGCGTCCAGATTTATCTCGCAGAGCTTGAGGATTCTCCTCGGCTTTTCTTATATCTTTCAGGGTTATTAATCCTTTCAGTTTGAAATCATCATCTACAACGGGAAGTTTTTCTATTTTGTGTCTGTGCATTATCTCTTTTGCGGTTTCCTGATCTATTCCTTCTTTGACAACAACGAGCTTTTCTCTTGGAGTCATAACATCTTTTATTTTTTTCATTTTGTTGGTTTCAAACCTAAGGTCACGGCTCGTCACTATTCCCACAAGATATTGGTTCCTCACAACAGGAAGACCGGAGATATTGTTTTTCCGCATTATCTCTATCGCTTCGCCGACAGTTGTTTCCTCATCAACAAATATAGGGGACTTTATTATCCAAGAACTATACTTTTTGACCTTTTCAACTTCCATCACCTGCTCATCAATTGAGAGGTTCCTGTGAATTATACCTATACCTCCTTCTTTCGCAAGCTCTATTGCCATGTCTGCTTCGGTAACAGTATCCATGGCAGAAGACAAAAGCGGGAGATTTAGCTTTATATCTCTTGTGAGCTTTGAGCTTATATCTACCTCGGAAGGAAGTATTTCAGAGTAAGCCGGCAATATAAGAACATCATCAAAAGTCAAGTATAAAGGAAAGTCCTCCATATGAAAATTATAGTGCTTTGATAGAGTTTTTCTTTTTTGGTAAAAATTTGGAGGTGTATTTTCAGCAGTTTCAGATATTATTTCACAAAACGTCTTTTGCGGTAATTTCTTTTTTCTCCATGTGGAACCCTATATCTTTGAGAATTTTCTCATACCCTTTCTCTTCAATTTCGGTTGCGAGCGAGTGATCTCCACTCAGAACTATCTTTCCGTCAAAAATAATATGCACTCTATCTGGTTTTATGTAGTTGAGTATCCTTGGATAATGAGTTATGATGATGACAATTTTATCTTTGTTCTCGGTAAATTCAAGAACAGCTTGGGAGACGATTTTGAGAGAATCAACATCAAGACCGGAATCAACTTCATCAAGTATTGCAAGAGTTGGTTTGAGCATGAGCATCTGCAGGATTTCTGTCCTTTTTTTCTCTCCACCTGAAAATCCCTTATTTATCTCTCTTTTTGTGAACTCCTCTGGTATTTTGAGGAGAGACATTTTCTGCCTGAATTCTTTTGAGAAATCTGCAAAATTTCTACCCCCGCCAGCTATTGTCCAAAGAAACTTTCCGAGAGGGACTCCGGGAATTTCATAAGGATACTGAAAAGCAAGGAAGATTCCCGCTTTTGCTCTTTCATCTGGTTTGAGATGAGTTATATCTTTACCATCAAACAATATCGCTCCTTTTTCAACTTTGTATTTTGGGTTCCCCATTATAGTAAAAGCGAGAGAAGATTTTCCAGAACCGTTCGGTCCCATTATAGCGTGAATCTCACCTCTTTCTGCGGAAAAATTTATCCCTTTCAGAATTTTTTTTCCATCAACAGATACTTCAAGGTTTTCTATCTTCAACATACTCCGTTAAATGTTAATTCCGATATATTAAGTGAAGAATATTTTTAGAAATACTTGAATACCAACCGAAGGCAAAAGATGTTTCGCCCTGATTTACACATATGAAAAAGATTCAAAGTATCTATTTTATTTTTGATTTATTTTTCTTATTTTGATTAGTTTTAGTTTTTTCGGTTCCTCTGCTCTCATTGTGTCTCCTGATACCTTAAAGACAATCAGCCCTTTTCTTTTTGCGTATTTTTCTACTCCCTCTCCAAAGCTCATTCCCGCTATTGCTCCACACAAGGTGTAACCTGCATAATCATCTCCCATAAAAAACTCAAAATTTCTCATATCTTCTAAAAGTTCATCTACATCTTGCGACCTAGCATGCGTTTTCGCAGATACCAAAAGAATAATTTTTCCTTTTCTTGATATAACCAGAGTGTCATACTCCGCATTCTTACCATCTCTTGACGCCTTATATCTGTGAGTGACATGAACATCTGAAAAGCCCTTTTTTCTCATAAACTCTTCTGCTGATGGAGAGACCATGCCTTCAACGAATCTCCCCCAGCTATCTGTGAGTTTATTGACTTTCTCATCGCTTTTTCTTATCTGTTCGTCTGTTTTCCTCAGTTGCTCATCTGTTTTTCTCAGTTGTTCATCAGTTTTTTTCTGCGACTCCCGTAGTTCTCTTATCTGTTCTGTAGTTTCTCTCTGAAATTCCCGTAGTTCTCTTATTTCAACAGCAATTTTCTCTACTAATCTCTCAACTCTTGATAACCTGTCGTTTCTCTTTGAGGGCATAAAATAAATTTAATTTTAAAACATCTGTAAAACTTCAAAAATAAGTTCCTGAAAAAACTAAAAACTTTCACTGAAACATAACAATTAGAACGAAAAACTTAAACCCAGAGGTCAAAGTATCAGGGGGGTGTAAGAATATGAATATACTTTTTGATTTGAAAACGCTCACTTCTTACGAGGTTTTAAAGCCCATAATATTTTCGCTGGTCTTCATATCTGCCTGGGCTCTTTTCTTTTACAACTTCGGGAAGCTTGTGAGATACACTCTTTTAGGAAGGTACGAGATAAGATGGGATAACATACCGAAAAGAATTTACACTGTGATAAAAGATGCGTTTGCTCAATACCAACCGCTAAGATACCTCACATCTGGAATAAAACACTTCTTTTTCTTCTGGGGGTTTATGATAGTGAGTTTAGAGACGTTAGAGTACTGGGTTCAAGGTGTGTTCCCGAATTTCAAACTCCCCATCTTGAACACAACCTTCAGACCCGCCTTTTTGCTACTTGAAGACACAATTCAGTTTCTCGTTCTTGTTGCAATAGGTTGGGCAATAGTCCAGAGGTTCGTCATAAAAATAAAGAGATTAGAAAACACATTAGATGCGATAGTGATTTTATCTCTCATTTTCACTCTTATGTTCACATCTTTGGTAGCAAAAGCGGGAGATCTGATTTTGAGCGGTGAGAGTTTCACTTACTCCCCTTTTGCAAAGGTATTTGGATTGATGATGATTTCAGCAAACCTAAACGAAAAACAAATCTTCATAATAAGAGAGATAGCATGGGGTTGGCATGTGCTAACAGTTCTTGGGTTCCTCAACTACCTACCGTTCTCAAAACACATTCACATAATAACATCTATACCGAATATACTTTTGAGGAGAGTAGAAGGAACAAAGTGCAATGTTGAACCGATTGATATTGGGAAGCTTGAAAGAGGAGAAATAGAGTACTATGGAGTGAAAACAATCAGGGACTTCACATGGAAACAGCTTTTTGATTTTATATCGTGTACTGAGTGTGGGAGGTGCTCTGATCTCTGCCCCGCCTCAATAACGAAAAAACCGCTCTCGCCGATGCACCTTGTTCACAAACTCAAAGACAGGTTAAAAGAAGACGCTCCGAAAATCATCAAAGGTCAAAATGAGCAGAAACCACTCACAGATGGAAGCCACATAACAGCTGAGGAGATATGGGATTGCACAACCTGTGCCGCTTGCGAAGAGATCTGCCCCGTCGGAATAGAACACCCACGATTTATAATGGACATGCGAAGATACCTCGTTTTTGACCAGAAGATGCCATCATCAGCCGGCAAAACACTCCAAAAAGTGATGAATCAAGGAAACCCGTGGGGACTCCCGCAGGAAGACAGAGAAAAATTTGCAAAAAGCATCGGACTGAAAACAGTTGAAGGAAAAGCAGAGATAATTTACTGGGTAGGATGCGCAGGATATTACGACCCGCTCGGACAGAAAATAACAAAAGCAGTCAAATCTATATTTGATACCGCAGGGTTAGACATACCAGTTCTTGGATCAATTGAAAAATGCACAGGTGACCCTGCAAGACGACTCGGAGAAGAAGGACTCTTCGCTATGATAGCACAAGAAAACATCAATATGCTCAAAGAACTTGGAGTCAAAAAAATTATCACTCATTGCCCACACTGCTACCACACACTCAAAAACGACTACAAACAATACGGCGGAAACTTTGAAGTCATACACCACACACAACTTATAAAAGACCTCATAGAAAAAGGAAAGATAAAATTAGAAAAGATAAAAGACGGAACCGCATCTTATCACGACTCATGCTACCTCGGAAGATACAACAAAATCTACGACGAACCAAGGTTTATTCTCTCACAGACATTTGAAGGAGAGATAAAAGAGGCAATAAGACATAGGGAAAGGGGAATGTGCTGTGGCGCAGGTGGGGGTAAAATGTGGTATGAAGAACAAAGGGGAGCAAGAATAAACTACACTCGTTTTGAAGAGTTTGAGCATATAGATTCAAACCTCGTGGCAACTGCATGCCCTTACTGCCTCATAATGCTGTCTGACGCAGCAAAGTTCAAAGGAGTAGAAGATAAAGTCCAGGTCAAAGACATAGCTCAAATAGTTCAAGAAACAATAAAGTGAAGAGAAAAATGATTTCAGCTTATATCCTGACACATATTATTTTTGTCGCATATTTTCCCTCTTCCGTCAGCTCCTATCTCAACAGTGTAAGTATCTTTGGAAGGAGTTATTATTTTGCCTTTTATTCCACCATCGGCTGAACCATCAAAATGACCTGTAAATGTTCCCTCTGCGGTGTCAAGAGCGATATCAAAGCTGAAAGAACCATCTTCATTTATCAATCCTTTGAGTTGCATTTTCTCACCAGATGGAAAGTTGAGTTTCCCCGAAACTTCTGCCTTGCCAGATAGCTTGTAGTATACGATAGTTAACTCTCCATAAGCGGAGTTTTGGTCTGAAACTTTTACGGTGAAGGTCTGGCGTGTTGTCTCATCTGTAAAACCCGAAATACTAAGCGCTAATTTTGCTGATTGAATTGCTTTCTCACAGCCATCAATTGTGCAACTTGAAAAATCAACCTTTGAATCAGAAGGACAAACCGCAGAAAAGTAATTTTGCGTTGTTCCTTCGGAGTATTCATAACCCTTCTCAACCTTGCGGATTTGAACGAACTTGCCGGTTTTCGGGTCAACAACTTTTTTGCAGTAGCTATCTCCTTTTTCCTCCTCAAGGAAAGAAAGAAGATATTTTATACATTCATCTTCGCCCGCACATGTTCCGAAGTCATAATCAAATCTACAATTTGAGTCAATTTCTGATATGCTCTGGCAGATATTTTGTGTCTGACAGGAGCCGGATTTTAAAGAACACTCACCCAGTTCAAAGTCAGGCGATAGAGTGCAGTTTGTTTTGAGAGCGTTCCCGTCGCTCCTTACAATAACAACCTCAAACTGATTTACTGTTGAACTATTTATATATATAGTTTCTTTCTTTCCGTCGTCATTAACATCTTCGGTTGAGCAGAAGGTCCCCGAACCAGAGGTTGTCATCTCAGCATATCCAGTAGGTCCCCACTGGCAGTTTTCTTGAACTTGACAGTTCTCGTCCAGAGCATTGCAGTTTGCAGAGTAAAAATAGCATTTACTTTCTTCACACTCTGTTTTTTCTGATGTCTTTTTTCCTCCATCAACAAAAATTGAAACATAATATGTCTCCGAGCCGGAGAAGTAATTTTTATCGGGAGTTCCATCTTGCGTAAAATCGTAGTTCTGACAGATTTCCCAATTACTATCTACACTCCTGGCCCAACCGATTTTTTCAAAACTACAGCCAATTTCACTTAAAATCTGTAATGGGTCAGAAATTCCAGTCATTTCGGAAACAAAACTGCAAGAAAAATCAAACTGACAGTTCTGAGCAACATAAGAATCACAGGATCTCTCCATAACTGCTACCGATGATCCAGATCAGACATCAGCAAAAAAGATCTTTTCCCATCCTATAAAATCTTCATTCTCAAACATATAGATATAAACATCATAACTTCCTAAATGTATTGATATATCTACGTCAGTAGCGGTACAAAAATCAGTATGTTCATAACTTCCCTCAGTTACAAGGGTGCAATTTGCCTCAGCAAACCCCTGCAATCCACTTTCAAGAGAATCTGCACAAAGCCCCAATAAATATTCTGAGCTAAAAGAATTAGTACTGCACGAATACTCTTTATAAGAGCAGGTAGAACCAGAGCAATGAGTAAAACTTAAAGAAAGATCATCAAATTTTTTATCTCTATCGTAATCACTCAGCCCGCAAGTTGTGACCCCTGTATAGAAACTGACATAATCTATAACACAGTGCGAAAGAATAAACTGTGTCACATCATTTACAAACGACTCAACATCTTGAACATCTTGACAAGAAAAGCTTAAAGATTGATCACAATTAGAAAAAGAGCCAGAAAATCCTCCCTTTTCTGCGTACGCAGAGATTATTCCACTGCTACCAGACACTGCAAGATAGAGCTGGAAATTTTCTGAGGTTAATAAGATATAATCTCCGTTTTCATCTGTTCCTTCTTCACAGCCGGATTGCTGTTTTGATTTCAGACGAGGTGAATGGCTTTTGAGGGGAGTATGGAATTTAGGCGAATTCATAGAGAAAGCGGGAGCTCTCCCCGTTAAAATTCTGCCAGTAAGAATATTCCTGCTCCCTGTTCCACCGCCAGATTGCAACCTTGCGGTAATAAGTTCGCTTTGGCTCGCTTTGATATTTCCCGCAACATCCTTTGTGTACTTAGCAACTTCTCTCAAAGTTCCCAATGAACTCACTTGCAAAGATACCCCGCTCTGTATCTTCTACTGAGTTGTCTCCTTCTGCTCCTTTTTCATCAATCCGCACTGATAAAACGCAAAGGATAGAAAAAGTAAAAGACCGAAGAAAATATTCAATTTACCGGATTCAGACATAGTTTCATCACCTCCTGATATAAATTATGCCTGCCTATAATTTAAACATTACAAAAAAAAGTGTGCTTTAAAAGAGAGTTCTTTAAAGATAAATTTTGCACCTGAAAATATACGAAGGAAAAAATGTTTTACTGCTCCTGAATATCTTCTGGTTTATTATCTGATAGTTTGTGTTCTTCTTTTTTGCTTTCAGCTGACTGAATGAGTTTTGACTTCTCAACTCCCTTTATTTTCTCTTCTTCTTTGAGTTTTTCAAAATATATTCTTCTTGCCTCCTGCCATATACTTCTCGCTTCTGCTTCTGTTATTCCTGGAACCTCTCTGATTTTCTCAAACGGAGCCATAGCGATATCTTCTATTGTTCTGAAACCTGAATCCCACATAATCTGCGCCTGTTTCTCTCCTATACCGAGGTTCTTGAAAAACTCGGGAAGCATTTCTCTGAACTTCTCTCTTTCTGATTCGCTTCTGACATTTATTTTTATTCCGATGAGTTCTGATGCAAGGCGGACATTTACTCCACCACGACCTATTGCCACCGAAAGTTCATCATCTGGGACAACCACAATCGCCTCCTTCTCATCTCCTTCTCTTCTCCTCAACATCATAGCTGAAACTTTTTGAATTCCAAGAGCGTTCGTGATAAGACGCTGCAAATCCTGAGTCCATGGCACTATATCTAATCTTTCTCCACCGAGTTCCTGGACGATGTTTCTTATTCTTATTCCTCTCACTCCCACGCAGGTGCCAACTGGGTCAATATTCGGGTCATCTGAGTAAACGAGAATTTTTGTTCTCACCCCGGGTTTTCTTGCGATGTTTTTTATTTTCACTATTCCCTGCTCAACCTCACTGACATTTTTTCTTATTATCTCTTCAACGAATTTGACATCGGCACGGGAAAGTATTATTTCAGTCCTAACGAATTTCCCTTCATATTTTCTGACATCTTTTATGACCGCTTTGATGCTATCTCCTTCTCGCAATCTTACATCTTGAGGGAGCATTTCTTCTGGTGGCAAAATGCCTACCGCGTTTCTCCCGAGATCAACATATACAACCTTTGATTTTCTTATCCTATCGTATTCAATTTTCTTGACCATTCCGGTCACGAGTTTTCCTTTTTTTGCTGAGAATGCTTCGTATATTGATTCTTCAATAGCTCCGAAGAGTTTGAGTTCAAGGAGGGTTTTAGCTCTTTGCGCTCCGCGTCTTCCGAGATTTTTCAGGTCAATTTCTTCAAGTGCCTCATCTCCGACCTCAGCAGATGGATCTATTTTTTTGATCTCCTCTATTGAAATTTCTCTTTTTGGGTCCTTTACCTCTTTTACAATTAACTTTCGCACAAAAGCTCTGAATTCTTCTTTTTCTTCATCAAAATCAACTGTATAATCTCCATCTCCATAAACGTCTTTCAGCGTCTGCGTTATAACATCTTTCAGCATATCTACAACTGCTTTTTTGCTCAGTCCTCTTTCCTCTATAAGCGATTTCAAGGTGACCTTCAACGGCTCAGGGGGACTTTCTTTTATTTTCAGCTCTATCTTCTTTCCCATAAAAACATCTCCTCCGCTCAAATAAAATCAAATCAAATTTAAAAATGCATAAGCAAAAAATTAACAGTTAATAAAAAAGTAGAAACAAAAGAAACCAAAACAGAAAAATCAACATTATTTAAGAAATCTGGGAAAACCTGCTGAAAAGTTTATGAACGGTAAAAAGCTCATACCGCCCCACACAGAGAAAAACTTTATCATAAACATATCGGGACAGGTGATAACACTTTTAGTAATTTTATTCACAATACCAGAAATTATAAAACAAATAGGAGTAGAAAGATTTGGTATATTGACCATAATTTTCGTTGTTCTTGAGTATCTCGGAATAGCAAGCATAGGAATCACAAGAGGAATGATAAAATCTATATCAGAAAAACTCGGACATAAAGTCGCAGAAAAGATAGGTCAAGAAATCGCAGAGATAACCTGGACATCTCTTTTTATAGTTCTCTGCACATCGGTACTTTTGGGAGTTATTTTAGCATCTGTTAGTTCTTTTCTGACAAAAATTTTCAATATCCCCCCAAGCATATATGCTGAATCTCAAAAAGCATTTTTTATTTCATCACTCGTTCTCATAACCAACTCGCTTATCGTAGTTCTTTCGGGAGTGATTGAGTCGCACCAGAGATTTGATATAGTGAATTTCCTCGGAGTTCCAAATACAGTCCTGAACTTCATCGTAATCGCAATAGTGTCTCACTTTTCAAAGAATATAGATCACCTGATAACTTTCATTGCGATAAAAAATTTCGTAATGCTCTGTATCTATTTTATCTCCGCAGTAAAATTCATACCGAAAACAAAAATAAGAATCAACACAAAAAATGCGAAAGAAATACTAACCCAAAGCGGGTGGATAACATCTGTCTTTATACTTTCGGTAATACTTTCAAGAATAGATAGAATAGTTCTCGGAATCACAAGGTCTCCCGAATTCATAGGATACTACACGCCACCATCGGAGATTATTTTGAGGTTGCAGTTCGTTCCTGTAAGCATATATATAACCTTATTCCCTGTTTTCAGCTATATTGGTCTTGAAAACAAAGAGAAGCTCAAAGAGATATTCGTAAAGTATTCGGTTTATCTTGCGACTTTATCTATGCTGATTTCTTACATTCTTTTTTGTGCTGGATATGAGGTTCTTTATTTTTGGCTCGGAAAGGACTTCGCAGATGAAGGAAAAAACATACTTAAAATTTTATCGCTATTTTTCTTTCTCAACTCACAAACATATATATATTTGACTCTGCTCCAGAGCTTGGGGAAGGCAGATAATATAGTGAAGTTGTACATAGTAGAGACACCTTTTTTAACACTTTTTGTCTGGATTATGGCAAGAGAGTTTGGTTCAGAAGGAGTAGCTATATCTCTGGTAGTGCGAGGGATTTTTGAGAACTTGATATTATTTTTTATAAGCTCAAAGGTCACAGGGTACAAAATCTCTTTCAAGGCAGAAAAAACAAAGATGAAAAAGTTAATTCCTTTTGTTTTTGCTCTTCTTTTTTGCTCACTTGCGCAAATTGTAGAAGGAAAATTGGATTACAAGATAAAGATGCTCGAAGTATTTGCTGGATTCATAACACTCGTAATCTTTTTATTTATCTTTGTTCTTGAAGATAATGAAAAGAAAAGAATAATAAAAGAAGTGAGAAAACTGATGGGAAAAAATAAAGTTAAGCAAGGTAGGTAAAGGTGATGGGAATAAAAAGTAGCAAAAACCTTATATATAGAATGTTAGAAGAGAACCAAGCACTCCTATTGATCTCCCCAAAAAAGTTCTTTTCACTCCTTTGAATGAGAAGAAAAACTTCATTACCATGGGATTTCAAAAATGCCGAAAAATCACATATAATCGGTGATTCATCTGATAAACTTTCCTGAACTATCAAAACCTTCATGACCGAAAAAATTCATCAGGATAAAAACACTTCAAACAAAATAATTTAATCAGAAAAATCAATCGTAATACTCAAGCCCAAGATGTGTTATGAGTTCTTCTCCCATAAGATGTCTAAGTCTATTTTTGAGTTTCATAAGTTGAATAAAAAGGTCGTGCTCAGGATATATAGTCGGAGCATGCATCGGGCTTTTGAAATAAAACGAAAGCCATTCCTGTATCCCCCTCATTCCGCTCCTTTGCGCAAGGTCTAAAAACAAAACAAGGTCAAGAACAATCGGCGCAGCTAAAATAGAATCCTTACACAAAAAGTTTATCTTTATCTGCATGGGATAGCCCAACCACCCAAATATATCTATGTTATCCCACGCCTCCTTATCATCTCCACGCGGAGGATAAAAATTAATCCTGACCTTATGATAATACTCACCATAAAGTTCAGGATAAAGCTCTGGCTGTAAAATATACTCAAGAACTCCAAGCTTGCTCACCTCTTTCGTCCTGAACGACTCAGGGTCATCAAGAACTTCACCATCTCTGTTGCCCAAAATATTTACAGAAAACCAACCTCTGAGTCCGAGAACTCTGGCTTTGAGCATGGGAGCTATCACTGTTTTGATAAGTGTCTGCCCTGTCTTGAAGTCCTTCCCCGCTATCGGTACATTTTTCTCTTTCGCAAGCTCAACCAAAGCGGGAATATCAACAGAAAGGTTCGGAGAGCCGTTAGCAAAAGGAACCCCTTCACACAAAGAAGCATAAGCGTATATCATGCTCGGCGAAACAAGAGGATGATTATTTTTGAGCGCCTTCTCAAAATCTTCAAGCGTCTGATGAACTTTATCTAACTCTATATATTTTTCTGTACTTCCACACCATATCATCACGAGCCGATCACACCCCTTTTCCTTCTTGAAATTCCTTATATCTTCTCTGAGCATTTGAGCAAGTTCGTATTTGCTTTTTGCTCTCTTGACATTCGGACCATCTAACTTTTTGACATATTCTCTGTCAAATACAGCTGGCATCGGCTTTATATCAGATACCTCATCTTTTACCGCCTCTATGTGTTCTTTTGAAAGAACCCCTGCCTTCAAAGCCCCTTCATAAACGCTATCTGGAAATATATCCCACCCACCAAAGACCAAATCAGAAACCTCAGCAAGAGGCACAAACTCCTTTATCTTCGGAAATCTCCTTTCTGTTCTTTTACCTAACCTTATTCTGCCCATTTGAGTTAAAGAACCTATCGGAAGAGCGAGCCCCCTTCTCACAAGAATAGTCCCCACTATAAAAGTCGTTGCTACTGCCCCTGAAATCCCCGGAAGAAGAACCCCCAATTTCCCTACCGGCTCTTTTATCTCTAAACCTGACTTTGTCTTTATCACAAAAGATAATTTTTATTTATCAAGAAAACTTTGCGAAAAATTAAAAAATAAATCTCCAAATCTGAAATCTTTAACTTAAAACCTATAAAAATATGATTCACTGAAAAAGGAAGGAGAAAAAAATATGGAAAAGAAAACAAAAAAGAACAACAAAAAATCAAAAAACAAGAAAGCAGGTAAAAAAGAAAGAAGAGAAAAAAACAGAGCAAAAAAAGCAAAGACACAGAAAAAAATCAAAAAAAACACCAAAACCAAAATCAGCAAAAAAATTAAAACAAAACAAAAGAAAGCAAAACCAGAAAAGAAAAAATTAAAGACAATAAAAAAAGTTCAAGCAAAAGGAAAAGCAGTAAAGAAACAGAAACAAAAAATAAAATTCCTCACCGCTATTTCAGGAAGCTACCCACGCATAGGAGATACAGAAGAACTCCAAAAACTACGAAGAGCTTGGGCAAAAAGAGAAGTCGGAGAAATCTCAGAAGAAGAATACAGAGAAGTAGAAAAGGAGTTCATAAAACTCGCAATTGAAGAACAAGAAAAAGCCGGATTAGATATTGTCGGAGACGGAATGATAAGCTGGTACGACCAAATATCTCATTTCGCAAAAAACATAGAAGGAGTAAAAATAAACGGACTCCTACGATTTTTTGATACAAACACATATTTCAGACAACCCGTAATCGACGATTCCACTCCAAATTCCCCACAAATAAAACCATGCACACTTGATGATTTCAGATTCGCAAAAACCATAGCAAAAAGACCAGTAAAACCAATCCTCACAGGTCCCGTAACTTTATCAAAACTATCAAAAGGAGACCTTGAAAAAGCGCTTGAAATATACACAAAGCTGATAGAAAATGAGGTAAAACTCCTTTCACAAGAGGGAGCGGAATACATACAAATAGACGAACCAGCATTACAATCAAAAGATTTAGATAAAGTCCTTCCTTACCTTGAAAGAATATACAACGCAAAAAGCAATCCGTCAACAAAAATAATATACTTTTTCTATTTCAGAGATTTTTCAGAGGACTTTGAGGATCTCCAGAAAATCCCCGCAGATATACTCGGATTTGATATGACGTACTCAAAACTTGAAGATAAAATAGGCAAAACAAAAATACAAAAACCCCTCATGCTCGGAATAGTTGATGGAAGAAACACATATATTGAAAAACCAAAAGATGTTATCCCAAGAATAAAAAAAGTTCTCAAAAATTATCCTTTTGATTTTATGATACTTTCACCTTCGTGCGGGCTTGAATATCTACCGCGTGATTTTGCTTTCAGAAAACTCCAAAACCTCGTGAAAATAACAGAAATGCTCAGAAAACTTTAAAAAAACTCACTTCAGCTTATTGAATCAAGAAAACTCTTGATTTCCTTTATGACATCTCCAAGAGGCGGAACACCTCTGAACCATTCTCTTCCTGTGATTTCATTACAGCAAGCGAGATACATAAATGAAACAAGTTTTTTCAGTTCCTCCGGCAAACTTGGCGGTGGAATTCTCACAAGATCCCTCCAGTTTATCTTATCTTTCTTTTTCGCTTCCTCTACCTTATTGAACCATTCTGTCTTCCTGTAAAAGATCCTCAAAATCTCTTTGCTTATGTGGAAACCATCTTTTGTAAATCTGCATTCGTCGGGAGTGCCAAGAACATCAACAAACATCAGCTTCCCGTTTTCATCAAGAGCGAATTCAAACTTTCCATCTTCATTAGATACTCCGGCTTTCTCGACAAATTCTGTTATTAATTTTGACGCGAAAACAGCTCCCTCTTTTATCTCCTCAAAAACAACATCGCTAAGACCCGTGAGCTCCTTTGCTTCGTCCCACGAGATATATCTATCTATCTCTTCAAGTTTCGTTGAAAGCTCTACGAATGTGCCCGGCAGTTTTATGCCCGGCTGAGGAAAGCGGTCTAATCCAAGGTCTGCCGGAGTTATTTTCCCTTCCTTCAACCTTTTGAAAACGCTTGAACCCTCCGGAAGAGAATTCCTGTAAATAACTTCAAAAGGAATGAGAAAGTTTCCTTTTAAATTTTTGAATTCGGAGTAATCGTATGCACCGTTTTTTATTCTTGGTTTTACGACTCTGACGAGTTTCACAACCATCTCCGCAGATGGCTCTTTGAGTTCGTCTAACCTCTTTATTTTTCCATCTTCGGTAAGACCTATATAGTGAGTTTTAAAAGAATTTTTTTCAAGCTTTTCAAAAAAGAACGCTCCCATTATGCAGAGAGATTTACCTTTCAGAGGAATTTCATCAGGCATCTTTCCCCAGTCAAACACAGAAAACCTATCTGAAAAAACAAATTTTCCCAATCCACAACTCAAACCCTTTGGCTCCTCAAAAACCACAAGGTCTTTTACGCTTCCCATAAATGAAAAAATTTAAAAAAACTCGCTCTGATATATTTATTCTATGGAAAACTCTCGTTATCGCTCAAACACACCTATTATAAAATTATTTTTTCATCTATTTGTAAAAAAATTTGAAAATCAATAAAAAAATCAGCCGAGAAAAAATTTTTCAATTATGGAATCAATAGAAAAACTCCTTGAAGAACACAGAGTGATAGAAAGAGGATTAGGTATTCTTGAATCGATATCA
>JAUQOU010000061.1 GCA_030550715.1 bacterium
GGTTTATTATTAACGGTATGCCTACGATTTTGACAGAAATTTTTGGAGTAGATGGTTCTCGTCAGCACATTATTTTTGAGCTATTTGCTCTTTTTATCCTGATCGCTCTTGGGGTTTTTGCTATCAGGAAAAAAGATTCTCCTATTGCAAAGATTTTTTCAGCCGTGGTTGAATTTTGGAGAGGTCTTTCACAATCTCTATTGCCAGAAGAAGAAGTCAAAAAACACACAAATTTCATCTCTGTTCTCTTTCTATTCATACTCTTTATGAACCTTTTGGGGCTTATTCCCGGTTTTATGCCTCCCACAATGAACATAAACACAAATTTGGGAATTGCTCTTTTTGTGTTTCTCTACTATAACTATCACGGTTTCAAAAAGCATGGTTTAGGGTACATAAAGCATTTTCTCGGTCCTTTTTTACCTGTTGCTTTCCTTTACTTCCCAATAGAGCTTATCTCTCATGTTTTCAGAATATTGAGTTTATCTATTCGTCTTGCGGGGAATATGACAGGGGATCACTCTGTTCTTGAAATTTTCACGCACCTTACTTATCTTCTTGTTCCGGTTGCGTTTTTGATTTTGGGTACGATTGTCTCTGTTGTTCAGGCATTTGTTTTTTCTATTTTGTCTTTGATTTACATAGCGCTTGCCGTTGGTGAGGAGGGGCACTGATAGAGTAAATTATGGATGAGCTAACGCAAGATTTCTTCCGCATAACAGATAAACTCCTTAACTTCTGGGCTCAGAATGGATGTACGGTCTTTCAGCCATATGATGTTGAAGTTGGGGCAGGAACTTTTCATCCAGCTACATTTTTCGGTGTTTTAGGAAAAGGTTTATGGAATGTCGCATACGTTCAACCATCTCGCAGACCGCAGGACGGGAGATACGGAAAAAACCCTCAGCGACTTCAACACTACTTCCAGCTTCAAGTTATTCTCAAACCTGCTCCGCCGAACTCTATTGATCTTTACATAGAAAGCTTGCTTTACCTCGGAATAGATGTTTCAAAGAGGGATTTCAGACTTGTTGAAGATAACTGGGAATCTCCAACTCTTGGAGCGTGGGGACTTGGATGGGAAGCGCGACTTGATGGTATGGAGATAACTCAGCTCACCTTTTTCCAGCAGATGGCAGGAATAGACCTTGACCCTATATCTTTTGAGATAACCTACGGACTTGAAAGAATAGCTCTTTTCATCACCCGCAAAGATAATCTTTTTGATCTCCAATGGGGAAACATAACATACGGATATTTCTATAAAGAAAGAGAGGAGCAGTGGAGCATATATAACTTTGAGAAGTCGGACCCGCATGTTCTCTTTTCACTTTTTGATATTTTTGAGAGAGAAGGACTTCGCCTTGTATCTGATGATTTATACATACCAGCTTATGATTACTGTATAAAGTGCTCTCATATTTTCAATTTGCTTGACGCTCGTGGTGTGATAAGCTATGAAAAGAGAGCAGAACTTATATCGCGCGTGAGAAATTTAGCAAAACTCTGCGCAAACTCATACCTTAAATCAAAAGCATAAATTTTTTGATGCTCCTTATGGAATCTCAAAAGATATGCTTGTTGAGTTTATTTTGATTTCTATCTTTTTGCCTCCTGCTTCTATCTTTCCTTTTGAAACGAAGAATTTTGACTTTGCCGATTTACCTTCATAATACCTTTCAACTTCTCTATATATTTTGCCATTTTCGGAATACCAATTAACCCTGTAAAAATCTGAAAATATGACTTTCCCTTCTTCTAAACCTTCGCAATCGGGGAACCATACTTTGAAAAGATTTTTTCCTACTTTCTGTTTCATTATGACTTTTTTGGATTCTACGGTTTTATCTTCTTTAAGTACGAAAATTTGGTTTTGTGGATTAAGGTTGAAAACCATTGCCACTCCGTCTTTGCATTCTCCTACAATTCCCCACTCTGAATCGTTTTTCTCTTCTGAAAGAGACATCATAAATCCGTAGATCTGAACTTTGCCATCAATAATTGATGTTTTGATAGATTTTGATAGGTCTTCTTTTATAAGATACGATACGAACGATAGTTCTTCTGAATCTCTCATTTTTTCTATGGTTTCTCTTGATTTTTTTATTATTGCTGATATTTGAAAGATAAATGTAAAAAGCACCGATGAAAACAAAGCTATTTTTATTATCTCTGTCATTTCTGGTTCTTCTGCTTACCTTTTTTCTTTTACTTCTCCGTTCCCACACAAAAACTTGCTACCCTTTGAAGTTGTGATTTCCTGATACTCTGGTAAATAACATGACCCTTTGAAAATTACTTCTATTTTTTCTCCTGATTTGTTCAGTATTTCCTGAATTTTTCTCTGTTTTTGTAAGTTTAAATTTCCAGAAATCAGCACTATTGCAAGTGATATAGAAAGGATGACGAGCGAGAGGATAAACTCTAAAAAATCAGACAACATATCAGCTTTTTAATAATTTAGTGCCTTTTAATTTTCATTTATTTATCTCTTTTTTTCCCGATTTCTTTCCGAATTAATTTTTTAATATATATGAACGACCTTTTAAGGATTTACTTTAATGAGACCGAGGAGCTTATAGACCAGATTTTAGATAATCTTGATGTTCTTCGGTCAGACCCTTCTCAGCATTCTATTGATATGATAAATGAGCTTATGAGGAAGTTTCACACAATAAAAGGAAGCTCATATAGTGTTGGCTTTATGAAAATAGGAGAAATAGCTCATAAGGTGGAGGATATTCTCGTAGGTGTGAGGGACGGAAAAATTGAGCTTAACTATGATATAATTCTCAAAATGATAGATATAGCACAGAATCTGAAAAATTTTATTTCGGCTCTTTCATATCAAGAATCTCCTTCGGATGAAAACATACAGTTTGATGTTGAGAGCATCTTGAAATCAGATTATTCAGATTCGCATGTTTCTCATAAGGTGGGTACAGAATTTCAAAACGAGCGAAAAAGGGCGGTTGCAAAAGAAATTGAAGATGACAAAAAAGATGTAAGGTCATACGTTCTTGAGAAAATAAAAGATGAACAGCTCTTGAAAGAACTTTCTGATTCCGAACTTCTCCAGCTAAAAAATAGCATAGAAAGAGGAAAAGATATATACCTTGGTTTTTTAAAATTATCATTTGAAGAAGATTTTGATAAAAAAGGCAGAGATACAATGGAAAAGATAAGAGAACTCGGATTTGAAATAATATCAACCATAATGAAAATAGAAGGAGATTTTGTTGTGATTAATTTCGTTCTTGCTCCTTCCAGAGATACTCCTGACATTAAAGAACTTGAGAAAATAATAAAGCTTCAAAATCTATGGAGAGC
This sequence comes from bacterium, assembly GCA_030550715.1. Taxonomy (GTDB): domain Bacteria; phylum Calescibacteriota; class Calescibacteriia; order Calescibacteriales; family Calescibacteriaceae; genus Calescibacterium. Next base: position 3,331 of record JAUQOU010000061.1, read on the forward strand.
AACACAGAAAACCCAGCAGGTTGATTTATCACAACAGCAAAAGGTTTCTCTGAAAATAGAAATATCAGAAGTTGAGAAAATAATGAACATCATAGGAGATATGGTGATAGTCAAGAATGCTATTCAATCTTCAATGGAGAAGTTTATGAATTTGGTCGGCAACCAAGAAATAGCTCAGAGAATAAGAGATAACATATCTGAGATGGGAAGAAAAATAAGAGAACTTCAAGATATAGTGCTTGATGTTCGTATGGGACCGATTGAAGATATCTTGAAGATGATAGAAAGGACGATTCTCACCACTGCACGACAGCTTGGAAAGGAAGTAGTTGTGATAAGAGAAGGAGAAAATCTTACGATTGATGCAGAGATAGGAAGAAGGTTAAGATCCGCTCTCCTTCATATTGCTCGCAACGCTGTTTCTCACGGAATAGAATCCCCAGAAGAAAGAATAAGAGCAGGTAAAAAACCTCAGGGAGAAATAAAAATAAAAGCTCAGAGAAAAGGTGAGTTTATATCAATAGACATAACAGATGATGGGAGAGGTATAATCCCAGAAAAAGTTCTTGAAAGATACTTTGCATGGAGAAAAGAATTCCCTCAGCTCGCTTCACATTTTAATCTTGGAGAAACAGAGCTTGATTTCAAAAGACCTAACTCTTTAAAGAGTTTGGGAAGATAGATCCTTCCCGAAGTTATCTCGTAGGTCTCCATCTCCGAGGGAAGCTCTCTCTTGCTGAAAACCCTTTCAAATTCTTCTCTGGCCCTTTTAGCCTCTTCCTCTGAATGGTATTGGCTAACTATTAAAAAGGCAAGATTCATCTTCACCTCTTTAGGATGCAGCCTCTCAGCTTCAACTGCTTCCTTCATCCTTTCTATTTCAGCTAAGGGGTAATCGGTAAGCAATTCATAGTATTTCCACATAAGATGATCGGGGATACTCATCAATTTACCGAACATTTCAAAGGGAGGCTCCATGATCCCCACATAATTTCCCAGGCTCTTGCTCATCTTTTGCACTCCATCTAAGCCTTCAAGAAGGGGGGTAGTAATAATCACCTGAGGCTCAAGGCCGTATTCACGCTGAATATCTCTCCCGATAAGAAGATTAAAGAGTTGATCCGTGCCCCCAAGCTCCACATCAGCCCTCAAGGCAACAGAATCATAGGCCTGAAAAAGGGGATAAATTAATTCATGCACGGCGATAGGTAGACCTGCTTCAAATCTCTTCTTAAAGTCATCTCTTTCCAATATCCTGGCTACTGTATATTTAGCACATAGTCTTATCACCTCTTCTGCTTTCATCTGGGAAAACCATTCACTGTTAAAAACCACCTTGGTCTTGGTAGGATCTAAGATCTTGAAAACCTGGGCCTGATAGGTCTTAGCATTTTCCTGAACTTGCTCCTTAGTTAAAGCAGGTCTTGTTTCTGATCTTCCCGTGGGATCCCCAATCATGGCCGTAAAGTCTCCAATGAGGAAATAGACCTCATGGCCTAAATCCTGAAAGTGCTTCAGTTTTCTGAGTAAGACAGTATGACCTAAATGGAGATCAGGAGCTGTAGGATCAAAACCGGCCTTTATCCTAAGGGGTTTTCCCTCTTTGATAGATCTCTCCAATTTGTTTATAAGCTCTTCTTCCTCTACAAGATCAACAATACCTCTTTTTATTATCTCAAGGGCCTTCTTTATTTCGTCCCTCATGGAATGACCCCTCATTCTTCAAGAACTAGCACCAGGGCTATAATAATCTAAAATTGCCCTAACCAACCCTGAAATAGTATATTCCGTAGCCTCAATATGAGGCTTATATCCCCTTTCCATCAGTGCTTGGGAGGTTACAGGCCCA
>JAUQOU010000031.1 GCA_030550715.1 bacterium
TGGATATGTAAAACTCAAAAGAGCAAAAATAAAATCTAAATGATTTTCAGAAGTTTTTCAAATGTTTCTTTCAGCTTCTCTTCTGGAAGTTTTTTGTATCCAGAAAGCATGCAACCACATATACCCCTTTGATTATTTATTCTCTCCGCATTTCTGTTTAACCTTTTCAAAACAGGATATATCAGAAATGAAAGATAAGAAAACGGACCGAGTTTTCTATTTTTCAAGAACTTGAAAATCGCATAATCCCCCCACCATATACCCTCTTCATCTATAAGGTAAAGTGCAAACGGAACTCGGTTCTTGGAAAAGAACCCTTCAAGAACATAATAGACATCTTGAATTGGAACGGCAAAAACTCCGAATTTTGAAAGAAAAGAAGCAGTACTCCTGCAAAAAACACAATCTCTATCATATATTAGAATTTCTTTCCTTCTCTTCATATGAGAACATTTTCATTTTTCTGTGAGTAAAAATATAATTTAGTTAGCTTTATGTTTCAAAATTTATTCCCATTTTATTTTGCCTTCTTTTTGAGTTATTTTCATATCTTTGATTTCCTCTCCGTTTATATAACATCTGAAAATCTTCGGACAGCTCAAGATGAACTCCTCTCCATCTAAAATAAACTCCATCTCTTTTTCCCCATCAGGGTGATAATGGTACTCTAATTTTTGCATTGTTCCTTTTACAAGTTCGGGATAGGGTCTTATTACTGGGAGAAAATTTGTCATTGGGTTCAGAAAATCATCTACTATTCCAAGTGAGTATTTGCTTGCTTTATCATAAGCCCATATTGCAGACCCGACAAAGTTTGAATCAAAAAGATTTATGTGCTCCATAATCTTATCGTATGCTTTTTCATCTTCCCATGAACTTCCGTACTCTCCTATTATCATGGGGACATCATATTTTAGAGAGTGTTCAAGATGCATCAGAAAAACCTCTTTTAATCCTTTGTTTATGCCTGAAACTCCCATTAGTTCATCGGGGAGTGGGTATATATGCGGAGCATACACAAGATTTTCTCCTTCCGGCTTTACAAGATAGAAGTTCCACCCGAAATCAGATAGAGGATGAGTTTCGTAAAAGATAAGTTTGTTTGAAAATTTTCTTATTTCATTTATGGCTTTTTTGTAGAACTCACGAAGGGTTTCGTTTTCCCATTTTTCAGTGTTGAGAAAACTTGTGCCAGGCCACGGCTCATTCATTATTTCAAACCCTATGATGTTTTCATACTCATCAAATTCCTTCGCTAAAAATCCGAGCATTTTTATGTATGATGTTTGGACTCCATTTTTGTCTTGCCAGAAAGAATCAAATTGACACATTATCGCAGGCGAGATGTAGTTCAGCATCCATGGTTTGAGATTTTGAAATTCGGGACAAGTTTCATCTCTTGCCCATTCGGGCGGACCATCTCCTTCATCTGAATCAGTTGCACGAAAACCAAAAATATCTTGATGACTATCTACGAGAACATAAATTTCATATTTTCTGGCTATTTCAATAATTTCTTTCAGGGAATTTATGTAATTTCTGTTATATTTATCTCTTTCGGGTTCAACTGCTGCCCAGAATACAGTGAGACGAATGAAGTTCAAGCCCCATTTTTCTCTCAGAATTTTTATTTCATTTTCTCCGACCCACGGAATAATAGTTCTTTTTGCTGTGTGAGATATATTAACTCCTCTCAAAAGTATTTTGTAATCTCCTCTGCATATAAATCTCCCGCATTGGTAGAAATTCTCTTTGCGGTTTCCCTCATGAAAATTGCATCCTGTTGAAAAATAAAGAGAGAAAATTAACAGAAAAAAAGCGATATACTTTTTTTCGGTTCTAAAATAAAGCTTCATCTCAAATTTTTTTAGAATTTGCTAAAAAATTAAATCATTTCAAGAAAATTTTTTTACCTGTTTTCTGAGAGCTTTTTTGATGTTTTTATCTTATAAGAATAAATTTTATAGACATTTTGAGAACAAGGTAAAGAAGTTTTAAAGCATAGAAGAATCTTTTGGGAGTCATGAGAAATGAGAGAAATTTTTTGCTCAAACCTATATCTAATATAGAAAGGAAATCTCTTTCTGTCATAGTAATTGTGTAGTTCCAGACAATAGGAGGTCTTGTCATACCATAAAGTAGCATAAACTCTCCTTCTCTTTTTGGCTGTTCGGTTCCGCAAGCTATGTTGAGATGGCTCCTTTTCCCAAGTCCCTTTGACCAAAAAAGCATTTTACATTTGCCCTCCTTTTGCTAATTTTTCTTCTTGCTCATCTGAATTTAAAATTCCCTCTTCTTGCTTTGGGGTTTTTTCTTGAATTTGAACTTCTTGCACTTCATCGCTGATTTTCTGCCCTGTTCCCTCCTTCTTTTCCTTGCGAAATCCCGAAATCAGCTTCCCAAAAAATTTTTCAAAAATAACGATGGGAACGAGAAGAAAAGCTCTTAATAATCTTGGAATTAAAAATGTGAAGAATTTGAGTCCGAGTTTATCTTTGAGATACTTTATTATATCTTTGCTTTCAGACATAAGTTTTGTGAAGTTATACATATCTTCAAGATAAAGATGAATCGTGTATGGCCAATTGACTTTTTTCTCTATTATCCTTCCGGTTATGAGAATGTGATCTTGCTTTATCTCTATTGATTCTGCCTCAGAAAGATCAAAAGGCAAGATAAGTTTCCCAAGACCTTTTGACCACAATTTCATAATCAGTCAAACCTCCTTTATCATGCTACCGGGAGCTAAAATTTATCACAGATACCCTTTCTCTCTTGCTCTTTTTATCATCTCTGGTTCTCCAAATTTCCATTCAATTCCCAAATCTTCACAAAGCTTTTTTGCTGCTATATATCCTGGACCCAAAATAACCATTCCGCCCGGATGCATAGAAGCACCTCCAAGGTAGAAGTTCTTGATAGGAGTTACAGAAGAAGAACATTCAGGAGAAGGTCTGTTGTATCCCATCTGCAGTGATGAATATCTACCATGCTTTATTGAACCTTTTTTCATCGTCAGTGTATGTTGCTCTATATCTTTTGGAGACCATGCTATTTCAACTATGACATTTGATTCAGCAATATCTGGTGAGTACTCGCACCATAGATCAAAGCATTTTTTTGCGAATTCTTTTTTCGCTTGATAAGACCAGTCAGCATTGTATGGAGCCCAGCATTCCCATCTCAAAATATGATGTTCTCCCGGAACATGGTTTGGAACCAAAAGAGGATCAAAGAGAGAAAGAGTCGAGCCGTGTCCCTTTACTTCCAGTTTCCCCTGTCTGCATGCGTTTATATGTTCCATCACATCGTCATCGCTCTCATATCCCATAACTACATTTAGACACTCTCTGACATGCTCGTTGTATCCGGGATAGGAAGGAGCTTTGCCTACTATTCCCCTGTGTGCTATGAAGAGAGAAAACTCCTCCCACTCCCACCTTTCCGCTACATCTCTGAGTTCATCAAAGATTCCATCTTTCTGATCTCCCATAAGCTCAATGAAGTTCTGCTCAGGGTTCAATGTGCTGATTATAGCTCTTGCAGTAATTACCTGACCATTTTCAAGCTCAACTCCGTATGCTGAGCCATCTTTCAGAAGAAGCTTTTTTACTTTTGCTGATGTTATAACATGTCCGCCAGATGATTCAACAACTCTTCTCAAAGATGATGCAAGGTGATGAGTTCCACCTTTTACGAGAGCGGAGTTTATAACTCTTGTGAAATATATGGGGACTAAAAATCCTACTGCCTCATCGGGTTCAAGCCCGAACATGCAGATTATATATAGCAGAGAACCTCTTAATTTTTTATCTGATATTCCATAGTGGTCAAGTATTTCAATTGGGGTCATTTCTGATATTTCTGCTATTTTTTTGCCAAGTTCATCGGAATTTTGGAGTTTTTCGGTCTGCTCTACTGGTTCAAGAGGAGGCACATATGTAGCAGGTAATAGGAACTCATAGAACATTTCGGAAAATTCGTTATACATTTTTTCAAACCTTTCAGCATCTTTTTGAGAGAATTTCTCTATCTCTGATTTTGTTTTTTTTGGGTCTGAGAAGAAAAGGAGGGATTTTTTATCTTTGAAGAGGAAAGCCATTTGTTTTTCAGGTTTTATGAATTTCACTCCCCAGCTTTTGAGGTCAAGGTCGTGGTAGGGTGGCATAAGTTCTCCAAGGAGCATATATGTTGCGTGGTGGTTGAGTTTGAAACCGCAGATTTCCTGAGTGACGAGCCCTCCGCCTGTCTCGACATATTGTTCTAACACTGCAACTTTAAGTCCAGATTTAGCCAGGTACCCTGCTGCGGTAAGACCATTCGGTCCCGCACCTATTACAATTACATCAAACATTTCTTTCCCTCCACTCATATTCAATATCTACCTCCTTTTTTAATTTTTCTACCATTTGGTAGTTAAAAATTTTATATAATTTCACCTTAAAATCAAAAATTAGATTTTTTTCAGCTCTGGTAGTTTCTTCAAAAAGTACTCGTAAGGTTTCCATCTCCACCATTCTTGCTTTTGCTTTACTCCAAGGTCTTCCGCAACGCATGTAGCAGCAACATATCCGCTTCCAAGATGCGTCAAAGAAGCAGGCCATATACCATTTGAGAAGTAAAGCCCTTGAATTTTAGACCTCGGATATATTCGCCCTGTGTACCATTGTGGACCTGATACATCTCCCCCAAGCTCATGTCCATATATTGCAGATGGATTTCTTCTCCAATTATCTATTGGAGTAAAATACATGCTTGCAACAAGGTTTTCTTTGAAGTTTTTAATAAGTCGCGAGAGAAGCTCTATATGTCCGTTGTGGATTATATCAACAAAACTTCTGTCGTCCCACTTTTGTTTCCCCCCATATCTCCGAAGGTTTATAGGGTACTCCATTTCAAACACAAGAACTCTGTAGCCTGATTTTGCCCTTGATGGGTCAACAGCAGATAGGTTATACATTTCCGCAATATCTCCTATCACATCTAAAACCTCTTCGTTTTTCATTTTCTGGACTGATATTTTTGCGTGTTCCCATGAATCATAAGCGCGCAGAGGAAAAGGAACCTTTGCAATATCGGGATTCCACGATTCAGATTCCCATCTGAGGTCTTTGAGCAGAAAATAAGATGTGAAGGCGCAGTGTCCTGTCATATCCCAATCTTTTGCTTTCTTGTAAAAATCATCATCTTGTTTTGCGAGGTCTCCTAATATTTTGAGAGATATAGGTGGGCTTGTATGCATGACAACGCATTTGCTCTCAAACTCTTTTTGAGGATAAGGTGCGTCTTCCGATAAAAACACACGAAATCCCCCGCCTTCTTTTCTCTCTACTCTTTCTACGGGAGCGTTGAGGAGAAGAGTTCCACCATAGTACTTGAAGCATCTTACAAGGGAGTGAGGGAGGGTATGCATTCCCCCTGCTGGAACACCTATGACTATTGTGAAGGCAAGAGCGGTCATTACTGCTCCCTCTCCTTTTTCTGCTGGGTCTCCAAAAACTGCGATATCGCACGCACCGAACGAAGCTGTCTTTACTCTTTCGCTCTCATAAAGAAGGTCTAATATTTCAAAGCAGTTCATAGTTTTGAACTCTTCGGGTGGGAATCCAAGATATTTGCCAAGAGACCAGAGATAATCTTCCTTTTCTTCTTCTGCGGGAGAGAAAACCGCTTCTTGAAGTATTTCTGGAATATCCGGCATTATTTTGCTTACTATTTCCAGAAATGTTTTAGAATCTTTTTGTGAGAACTTTGAAATTGCTTCTGCTGTTTTTTGTGGGTTGATATACCAGACAAGGTTTTCTTTTTCCCACACAGTACCTGCTGGTGCAGATGCGACAATAAGGTCAAATCCGAACTTGTCAAGTTCAAGATCTCCCCAGACAGGGCTCATAGGTAGGAAGCATACTCCTGCGTGGGTATCAACAGGTATTCCTGCTCCGAATATATCTTCTGTGAGAGCAAAGGGAGCGCATTCATTTCTTTTTTCAAGGACAAGTGTTTTCAATCCACTTTTTGCAAGATACGCTGCACAGGCGATGCCGTTTATTCCTGCTCCTACAACTATCACATCATATTTTTTCTCCATTTTCCTTTACCTCCTTTTTCTCTTGCTTTTCGGTATCTCTCTTTCATTTTCATATTTATCAAGTGTTAATTTACACTTAATAATATAATCACTCGGGAAAATTTTTCAAGTTTTTTGAACATTTTTTGATAAAAAGATGAAAAAATAATCTCAACTTGCTCTAATGCTCCCCCAAAAGATTTCAGAACTCAAAAATCCCTCAATCTCAAAAGAAAAACCCTATCTTCAAGCTTATAACTTTCTTTCAGAACAATTTTACCTGATGCATCTTCAATCACTTCTAAATCAATCTCTGTTATGCTACTTGGAAACCTCAAATCTTCAAAAGCATTTACTTTCCCATCTCTCATTATACCGCTCGGGAAAAATTTCTTTGAAAACAAACGATTACCTGCTTTTACTTTGACCGTAATTGAGCTTCTTTCAGCAGGAAATTTCAAGGAGTTTTTCATGTGCGGAAGATTCCCTTCAAAATCAAGGTACTTCGAAGGAGATGATAGATACTCAATGTCAAGAATGAGAACTCTCCCGGAGAAAACTTTAAAATCAAAAGAATTCAAAGGAAGAGCAATTAGAATAAATAAGATCGTAAGCAAAGGAGCAAGAAAATCATATTTTTTTCTTTTCATCTGCTCCAAAAGATATGTCTCTTTTTTTATAACCGGACGCCTCTTCCCCTCCGCTCTTTTTTCTGTCCAATCGTATCCCAACCTAAAATAACACAACGAACATCCTATGAGTTTCACCCTCCTCACACTATCATCTATTATCTTCGGGTTAACTTCACCTATGCACTGGACCAGAACATCTGCTTTCTCATCTGAACCAGAAAGAACGCACTTTATCGTAATTTCATCTTTTTCTGATTTATATGAATAAAAAGGAAAGATAACCGCAGATGACTCACAAGAGCCAAAACATATACCGCAACCTAAGCAATCAGATTGATTTACTCTTGCTTTTCTTTTTCCATGAAAGTTCAAAATTTCTATTGCGTTGTATGGACAATCCATAAAGCACTGCATACATCCGTTGCATTTTTCAAGGTCTATAATTGCTCTCGTCTTTACCTTAAATAAAAAAGGCAAAGTTAAACTGAACGCAAACACAAAAAGAAAAAGGAATACCGAAATTTTTCCATATCGCACAAAAACAAGATAAGGAAATGAATACAGGAAATCGGAAGCTATTTTATCAGGAAAAATAACTTCTCTTGCATCATTGCCAAGCGGTGACTTAAAGAACAAAGATATAAGAAAAAGCGAAAGCAAAGCAGCAGAAGAAAGCATAAAGTTCGGAAGTAAAACCGGCTTTTTTAACTTCATAACATGCAATCCTAAAAAAACGAGAAAAATCAGAGAGAGAAAAACATGGAAGATAAGAGATATTCTGAAAATACCTGAGAGCATTCTCAGGTCAGAAATGAAAAAAGTTCTTTCCAGATTATCTGAAAATCCAACCGATGTGAGAAATTTCACAAGTCCTATTCCGATAACTTTTGCTGAATCATCCCATACCAGAAGAAAGCCCGTCGTTCCCTCAACGATGATAAGCAGAGTAAGAAGAATACCGAAAATATAAGTTTTCTTCTGTCTGAATTTTCCCGACAAAAATGTTTCAAGAAAATGCAGGAGAGAGAAAATCAAGAGCGCATCGGAAGAATATCTGTGAAGTGTGCGTATAAAACTCCAGAATTTGTTCTGAGAAATAAACCTTACCGACTCATAAGCTTTATCGGGAGATACATCATAAACAAAAAGAAGTGGGATTCCAGATAAGGCGCATACAATAAAAGATAAAATTGCAAGAGCGCCAAAGTTCCTGAAAATGTTCAGATTTCTCGGTAAAAAAGAAGATATATATAAAACAAACCTCCAGAACCTGCTGGTGAAAAATTTATTCCTTTCGTGCATTTGTCAGAAGAGAAATTTTCTGAAAATCAATACAAAAGTTATGAGGAAAGCCAAAAATCCTGCGGAGTGATATATTATTCGCATATCAAACTCATACCTTCCGGTTATGGGATTGAAGCGATAGCAGAAAGATATAAGCTTTGAGAAGATACCGAAAACCTGCCCTCTCCCTGCTTTCTCAATTGCTATTTTCAAACTTTTCTCATCAATTTTGTCTGCTCCATTGAGAAAACTTGATATTTTACCGTCAGGGGTTATGATATAAAATACATTCGGATGTGCTATTTCATCTTCTGAAAACTCTATGTTAAAATCAAGAGAAGAAAGGAGCTTTTGAATATCTTCTTTTTTTGCTGAAACCACATTCCAGTTTGAACCATCTATATCCCACCTTTGAGCAAAACCTCTGAGATCATCAACAGTATCTCTATGGTCAAAAGAAAAAGAAACTATTTTATACTTTTCTCCAAGACCTCCTATTTTTTTCACTGCTTCCTTTATGTTGAAGGTTATTATTGAACAGAATTTCGGACAGCTTGTGTATATAGGAGATAGAATAAGAACTTTACCTTCTGAAAAATCCATAATCTTGAATTCCTTCCCTTTGAAATCAAAAACGTATATGTCAGATATACTTTTACCTATTATATCTGGTTTCGGAGGAGAAAGCAAAGATAAAATTATAAAAACAACAATCATATTCAAAAATTTAGTTTTTCAGCCCTTTTCTATGCAAAATGGTGAATCTTGCGCTATTGCATATTTTTATTTCACATACCATGTAGCAGAGAGCCACTTCCAGTTGAGAAAGAAATAAGTCATAAACCATACGAAAAAGATAAAGATCAAAGTCAGCGTACCGGGGCTCAATATAGAAGAGTGGGAAGGATTTCTCTTTTCTTCCTGTGGTGGAGGAACAATGGGAATTTGCATGTCCTCTGGTCCTTTCAATTTCGGACCAAAAAACACAGATAAAACAACTATGAATATCCAGAGAATAGCTCCGAGAACTGCCGATATTCCACCTATTACAAAGAGTGCCCAGAAGAACCACATAGCTGGATTGAACTCGTGCTTGAATGGCGCGTTTGAAAATAAAATATCATAATGCCTTCTTGGAACTCCAAGGTATCCCAGAGCAAGCATAGATATTGCGAGCATTGCTATACCCAACCCAAATAGCCACGGCTGAACCTTAGCAAGAGAGTAAAAAACAATCTTTCTCCTGAAAATAAGTGGTATCAGATAATATGTTATTCCCATGAAAGCAAGGGTTGTCCCAATTACCACAGTTCCTTTGAAGTGTCCCGGTACAGCGAGGGTGTTGTGATGGATTATATTTGTTTGTTCTTTTCCTATCATAACTCCTGTCACTCCACCGATAAATCCGAAGCCAACAAGAGATATAAACATGGCAGAAAAAGCTGGATTTCCCCAGGGTGCCTTTGCAAGCCAAGTGAAAAGTCCTCTATATCCTCTTTTTCTTTGAGCTAACTCAACACTTGCCGGAATAGCATAAGCGTGAATCATAGAGCCCAAAACCGCAAGATACATGGCATAAGATGTGTTGAAGACCTTCCATGCAGGAGAGACCGCAGGGTCAACAAGAAGATGATGAGCAGATGCCAAATTTATAAAAAGTATGTATAGCAAGAATGCAAGGCGAGATATTTTCTCGCTCGGGGTTATTCCCCCGACAGAAAGATATGATATAAGATACCATACAGATATCATTGCTGCAAGGTTTATCTGTTGAGCGGGGTGTCCAACTCCCCAAAATATTATCCTGTAATTCTCAGGGTCAACTTTATCTATAATGCCGAGCGACCAGAGAAAAGTTGGAATAAAAATTATAGCTCCGGAAACCAAGGTGACAATTGCTATTATTGCTGCTGTGAGAAGTCCAAACGTAAATAGTGGAAGCGACCTTTGCCATTTCCCCTCACGTTTTGCAACAACCAAATTAGCAAAAAACAGTATAACTCCAAGAAGTGCTCCGATAGCAAAGAGCAGGACCCCAAGATAGTAAAGCCAGTGAGCTTTAAGAGGGGGATAGGATGTGAAAAGAACATCTGCCTTTCCCTGTAAAATGGTGTAGTTTATCAGCAGTGCTCCGCCAAGCATAAGGAAAAATGCAAGCCAACCTAACGGAGGTGAAGAAAATCTGGAGTTCAGAACGACAGTTGAACCAAAGTATAGTCCTGCGATTTCAAAAAATATTATCCAAAATAAAAGCGCATTCCAGCCGTGAAGTGTCAAAAACCTGTAATAAAGATGTGGGGGAAGAAGGTGGATCGTCGGATGCCGGGTCAGAACTAAAAAGAAAGCAGCAATTATTGCCACAAGAAAGAACACAACAGCAAAAACCGCATTTACTTTTATAAGTGCCTCCCCTCTTTTATCTACTTCAAAACCTGTTATATCACACTTCCTAAACATAGTTTCTCACCTCCTTTTTTATTCCGGGTTTATTTTCCCGATGGGTTGAAATCTCCTTTCTCTGCAAAATCATTCTTCTCGGTTTTAATTTCACCAAGGTATTTTTCTGGTGTTTCTCCATCAGCTATAACTATTATTTTCCCTATCATAAGGTGGTGTCCTATCCCGCAGAACTCGTTGCAGATGATAGAATATTCCCCCTCTTTTGTCGGTTTGAATTTCAGAACATGGTCATATCCGGGAACAACCTGAAAATTCATGTTTACAGGTTGGAGTGAAAATCCATGTTGGAGGTCGAGTGAAGATATGTGGAATGTGTACCATTTATCTTTTTCGAGGACTAAAATAGGGCTCCACGACCACATTCTTGCAAGAAGTATAACATCTGATTCTGGCGGTGGCTTTACCACGGGGACTCCGTTTTTCTCACCTATTTTATATTTTTCTACGAAGGAACTATGAAGCTGGAAGAATTCCATTGGATTTACCTTGTAGGAGACGAAAGAAGTATTTTGTTTGCCGAAGATGTGCCATCCTATCATCCAGAAGAACATAAAGAAGCAGGAAAATAGAGCGATATAGACCCATGTTTTTTCGTCTTTTGATGGTTTTTCTTTATCCCAGTTTTCAGGTGGTGGTAGGAGAGCCATCTTATATCACCTCCCTTGTGTTAGGAAAATCTGTTTGATCTGTGCGGGCATTTCAGAAACTTGGGATACCTCCATAATTCCCCAGATTACATAAAATATTATGTATACTGCGACTCCGAGAAATAGAAGGAGCATGGGGTCATCAAGTATTTCCCTCAATATGCTTGCTTTTGTGTTTTTTTCTTTTTCTTGCTCCATAATCTTTCACCTCCTTTTTCCCTGTTTTTAGTTTATTTTCATCTCAAAAATTTTGTCCTTTTTTCAAAAAATTTATTTTTTCATATTTTTATCTTTTTTTGATTAAATCATTTTTTGCAACGAAAATATCTGCTTGAAAGAAGTATGAGTAAGAACTACTGAAATATTTTCTATGGGTTACTTTGATGGATTTTGGGTTCTGAATATTTCCATCAGAGAAATCTTTATTTCTTCGGCTGATTTTGGGTTATCGTAATTTGATATGAACTCATATTTTTTGTTTTTGTATTTGAATTTGATACGAAGCTCGTTTCCTTTGGTCTTCGTTTCTATTTCTTTTATTTCGCTGTAAGGTATAATCTCTTTTATTTCACATTTCAGATTTTTTCTGGCGAGCACAAAAGATAGGGCTTTGAAGTAATTTTCTGCTGTTGGATTTTCAGATGCGATATTGATTGCAGATTTCATCTCATCATCCATCTCTTTTTGCGGTCTCTCTAAAATTTTCTCAAGCAGAATGTTTAAAATCGCATTAAGAGGAAGTAAATACAATTTATCTGAAGATGGTTCAACGAAAATGGTTGGAGCATTAGGGCGAGGGAGATGTGATACATGATTTGTCTTTAAATCAATTATATGATTTTCGGTAAAAAGAAGGATATGCCTTATGTATCCACCTCCGAGTGTTTCCCACCCGAAATTATACTTCCAGCTATCAATCAAAAATTTTACCTTTTCGTCCATGGGATCCTGTGATATGGGCAATATATAGAGAGCGAGAAATAAAACAAAAATTTGGTTCATTAAATTCATCTTTCACTTTTATTTTTATCAGTGGAGGATCGATTTTCAAAATTGACTGTATTTTCTTATTTTTTTAAAGGAATAGAAACTTTGATTATTCTTTGGGGGTGGCTTATTATCTTGAATAATTCTTCAACTTTTGTTTTATCTCCTTCAATTTCTGCAAGAATTTTGCAAGCTTTTCTGTTTTTGTTCATTGTGCTTTCATAAATATTCCTTGAAATTTTTTCAAGTTAAACATGAAAATTAGCACAGGACTATTTTTATATTATCAAAATCTGTGGTGAATATTTCATTATCTTTTCTTGCGTATTTGATTTGAAAATTCTCAAGATTTTGAATTACTTTTTCAAGATGCTCTTTTGATGGAAGTTTTATTTTGAAGTAAGATAGACCTTTTGTGTCATCTTCTCTGGGTTTTGCTCCACTGCTGTGCCAGATGTTTGCGCCTATGTGATGGTGATACCCTCCGAAAGATAAAAATATCGCACCGTACCATTTGAGTGTGATGTCTAAACCTAAGATCTTTGAGTAAAAAAGTTCTGCTTTTGAGATGCTTGAGACACGAAGATGGACATGTCCTATTTCTGTGTTATCGCTTATGTGTTCCCATTTTTCTTGGTCTGCTAAGCTAAGAAGGGATCCGATATCAAGCGGAAGTGTATCCATTAAAATCTCGCCATCTGATTTAATCCACTCTTCGGGGGGTTTATCGCAATAAATTTCTATGCTGTTTCCCTCGGGGTCATGAAGATAGATTGATTCGGTAGCGATGTGGTCTGCAAAACCTTCAATCGGAGCGGAGACCTTCAGGAGATGCTTTAAAGTTATGGCTAAATCTCTTCTTTCTGGAAGAAGATATGCGACATGGTAAAGTCCCACACCCTTTGGGTTTTCTTCTTTTGATTTTTCATCTCTGACAAGTTTTAGAAATTTTTTCCCTGCTCCAAGTGTAGCTCTATCTTTGTTCTTCTCAAAGACCTTAAAGCCCAGAGTTTTCTCGTAGAATTCAACGAGTTTTTCAAGATCATGGACTTTGAGCTCAATTTCTTCTATTATTGTCTCTTTTCTCATTTGTTTTTCAGAGTATTTTATTGGTTTTTTCTTCTCTATTCGGAATATATTTATTTTAAGCTTTTTGGTATATTGAGATGAAACTCTGATGATTTTGCTTTTGAGCTGATAAAAACTGTTCTCATATGGAGATAGATGAAAAGATTTTTGGGGAAAAGATAGATATCGAGCTTGAAAACTTTGTAAGAGTAAAACACAAAAATCCTTACATACTTGGTATAATAAAGGACAGAGACAAGGAATTCACAGTTTATATAGGGAAGAACGGATTGAAGATTTTCCCTTTTTCTCATGAAAATTTTATAAAGCTGATTTTTGCTATAAGAGGAGATGAGGAAGTGACAGGTGTCTTTACAGATGGAAACCATGAAGGTTTTTCTGTTGTTCTTGTTGAAAAGGGGAAAATAAAAAAAATATTTTTATGCAAGCGTAAGGGTACTTCGAACAAAAATGAAACAAGAGCAATTTTGTTTGCCGTAAAAAAATTTCCTCAATACAGAATTTTCTCTGATTCTCTTATTGCTATAAAAAGAGTATCAAGGTTTATAGGTAGGGAGAGAGTCGTAAAGGTAAGAGCTCATTCGGGAGTTCTCTGGAACGCAATCGCAGATACAATATTAAAATACATAAATGAGATATGTCAAGATAAAAACTGCGTTGAGATTTGATGATGTTGAAAAAATAAAATTAAGGTCTGAAAATAGTTAAAATTATTTAATTATCTTTATGTTTTGAGAAGTTTGAGGGAAGATGCTCATAGATGAAAAGGTTGAACAGATAAAGTGGAAGCTTACGGAGTTTTCAGAGCATGTTGTTGAGATGCTCTCATTGAGCATAAAAGGTCTTGTTGAAAGAAATAGAGAGTATCTTGACAGAGTCATAAAGGATTATGAGCCAAGATGTAATAATTTGGAGTTAGAAATAGATGAGATGTGCATAAGTTTTATAGCGCAGTTTTCTCCAAGAGCAAAACATCTGAGGACTATTTTTACGGCGCTGAAAATGAACAATGACCTTGAAAGGATGGGGGATCACATTGTGAATATATCGCAAAGCGCCATATTTCTGATAGATAAGCCGCCTGTAAAACCTCTGATAGACCTTCCGAGAATGGCTGATGAGGTGAAAAAAATGCTTTCTGATAGCGTTAAGTCATTTATAGATGAAAACGCTGAACTTGCAAAGTCGGTCTGCGAAAGAGATGATGTCATAGATGCCCTGCGAGAACAAATAGTGAGAGAACTGATAACTTATATGATTTCTGACCCCTCAACAA
Organism: bacterium; assembly: GCA_030550715.1. Taxonomy (GTDB): domain Bacteria; phylum Calescibacteriota; class Calescibacteriia; order Calescibacteriales; family Calescibacteriaceae; genus Calescibacterium. The sequence goes on from JAUQOU010000031.1 coordinate 14,443, forward strand.
TAGAAAGAGCTCTACACCTTGTGAGAATCTCCGGAAATTTGGAAAGGATAGCGGACCTCTCAACTAATATATGTGAAGATGTAATTTTCATAGTTAAAGGGGAACTCATGAAACATCACAAGGTCGTGAAATTTTAAAAAATCAGAAAACAGGGACTTCAACATCTTCTCACAAATCCGAATTATATTATTTAACTGATGGAGAACGAAAAAAAGATTATAAGTTTGCTTTATGCTAACCCTATATTCTCAAAGCTTGGAATTGAAGACATGAAAAAAATTATGAATTTTCTTGAACTTGTAAGTTATAAAAAAGGTGATGTGATATTCAGGGAAGGTGATATTGGTGATTCAGTTTATTTCATAGTGAAAGGTTCTGTTGGTATATATAAGAAGAAAAATTTTCTGGGGATTTCAAGAGATGTAAAGTTATTTGAACTGAGGTGTCCCGAAGCCCTGGGAGAGCTTTCAATTTTTGACAATTTTTTGAGGTCTGCAACTGCTGTGGCAGAATCAGATTGCGAACTCCTGAAACTAACAAGGAACAGTTTTGCTGAAATGGAAAGGATGGACATCCGTCCCGCTTATCACATAACAAAGTCAATTCTTATGATTGTTACGAGGAGATTGAGGAAGACAACAGAAGAGCTCGTGAAATTTATGTGATTGAGAATTTAAAACTTGAAATATCCTATGAATCCTATCCCTTTCCCTTTTCTTATTCCTGAAAGAGCCCAGAATCCATAGAGGTTGAAAAGAAAATCAAATCTTTTACTTATCGCAGTATTGCCTACAATACCCACCTGTGGTTGAATAGCAAATTTTTCAAAATCTTCGAAGAAAAAAGAAGGACGGATATCTACTTCGAAATTTTCAATCATAGTCATAAATCCGATGTGTCCGATAATTTCTTTTTCAGAGTGAGGGAAAGCGTAATTTATTTTGTGGCTTGAGATCGTGTTATGGTTATTGTGTGTATGTTCAGATGAAGTTGATACAACTGAAAGGTGCATACCTATCAGAGAATGGAGATGAATATGAACTTTTGTGTGTATATGGAACTCTCCTGCAACAGCAGGCATCAGGGATACGTGCCCACTTGTTGCTAAACCGGTCCCCGTGGGAAAAACCGAACTTAAAATAAAAGTTAAATCTAAATCTTCAATAAGACGAGGGGTAGCTTTTGCGGTTGCGATAATATCTGAAAAATAGAACTCATTGCCAACAAAAGCAAAAGGAATAACTCCTTGTATTGAAAAGTATTGCAAAAATGAGTATTCCGCAAACGGACCTAAAAACAAAGAAAATTTCTTATTAATTTCAGTCAGAATATCTCTTTGTGAAAGTATTGATACTACTCCAACGGAGGTTTTAGCTATATGCTCTGGGCTTCCTTCTTCAATATGGTGCGAAACCAAAAGGGAGACAAAAAGCAGTTCAATCATTTTAATATCCCCCTCACTTTTATATACATTTTCATAGATTAAAATTATTTGTCATCTTTATATGAATTTCCCCAAAATTTTTTCTGATTAAGATTGTTGTAGGATATTTATGGTGATTTCCTGAATTTACATAAGATTTGGCGATTTTTGATTTTTATGTGAAGAAACTTATAGCTTCTTTCAGGACATCAATGAAGAAAAGGATTTCTTCTTCTGTGTTATAGATGTAGAACGAGATTCTTACGCTGTTTTCCATATTCAATCTTTGCATGAGAGGTTGAGCGCAGTGATGACCAGCTCTGACTTCAATTGCGTATTTATCAAGAAAATCAGCTATATCATGTGGGTGAACACCATCAACATTAAAAGATATTACTCCTATGAAATTATCTTCTTTGCCATCTGGTCTGATATAGAGCTTTACTTTTGGAATTTTTGAGAGTTCTTCAAATGCGAGCTTGAAGAGTTTTCTTTCGTGTTCTTCACAGTAATCAATATATTTTTCAAGGAACTCAACAGCTTTGCCAAGCCCTATACCTCCTGAAATATTAGGAGTACCGGCTTCAAATTTCATGGGTAGTTCGTTCCACTCAGCTCCTTCTATTGTGACGCGTGAGATCATATCTCCACCGTACATGAACGGCTCCATTTTTTCAAGGAGTTCTTCTCTTCCCCAGAGGAAGCCAGTTCCCGACGGACCGAGCATTTTGTGTCCCGAAGCGAAAAGGAAATCACATCCTAATTTTTTCACATCTACTCTTTTGTGTGGTACAAGTTGAGCTCCATCTACAATAAGAATTATTTCTGGGTTTATTTTTTTTACTTCTTTTATGATTTTTTCAAGGTTTGGGCAGTAGCCGGTGACATTTGAGGCACCGGAGATTGTTATTATTTTTGTTCTTTCGTTTATGAGGTCAAAAATCTGCTCTTCTTTTAGTGTTCCATCATCGTTTATATCTACGAAAACAAGTTCTGCTTCTTTATATTTTGCTATGAACTGCCAGGGGACAATGTTTGAGTGATGCTCCATTATTGTGGTTATGATTCTATCTTTTTTTTGAACGAGGTGGAGTCCAAGAGAGTATGCAAGGATGTTTGATGCTTCTGTTGCGTTTTTAGTGAAGATTATCTCTCTCCAAGATTTTGCTCCTATAAATTCTGCGACTTTTTCGTGGGCGTATATATATTTTTGGGTTGCTTCATGAGAGAGAGTGTGTGGCGATCTATGTACATTAGATGAGTTGGTTTTATAGTATTCTTCTACTGCTTCAATTACGGCTTTGGGTTTCAGAGATGTTGCAGCACTATCAAGATATGTTATAGGGCGACCGTTTATCTTTCTGTGAAGGGCTGGAAACTCCTGCCTGATAGCATATAAATCTAACATATTAGTTCTATCATTGAGAAAAATCTTTTATCTATTCAATTATTATCATTATGTTTCCGCTTTCATCTATTTCAATATCAAATTTTTTGATCGGGGCGGGAGCTGGAAGAGAGAGATTTTTGCCTGTCTCAAGTTCAAATTCCGCTCCGTGCCACATACAGATCAATTTTCCTTCTTCAAGGTCATAGTTTTCAGAAATCGGCATGTGCTGGTGAGAGCAGACATCTTCAAAAGCATAGACCTTCCCGTTTTGCTTTACGATAAGGATTGGCGTATCGTCTATTTCAAATCCCTTCGCTTCTCCATCTCTTATATCGTTTATATTGCATACTCTTACCTTTTTCATAAAATCATCTGAATTTAGGTATGAAAAAAGGCAGAAAATTTATTTTCTGATTCTTTGTGTCAAAAGCTGATAGTAGTAGCCGAAAGAGTAGTAAGTATCCATAATGAATTTCACATAGGGGGTGAAAAATACGAGAAAGGGCAGATACCTTTTTGGGAAGAACTTTTCAGGGATTTTTTTTGCTACATCAAAGAGAAGTTTTTCTGACCTAACAAGATAAGAGATAGAAAAGAGAGAAAATGTGAGAGGCGGGAAAATAGAAAAAGACATTACTAATTTGGGAATTATGATCTCCCTTGGAAGAAGTGTTTTTATAAAACTTTCACCATATTTTTTCTTCAAAGTCGCAAGAGATCTACCTCTTCTGAAAAACCACTTTTTAATATCTTCAACTGATTTTCTTGGTTCTGCATAAGATATAGCATCTTTGGAGTAGAGAAATTTTGCTTGTGGTTTCAGCATTTTTATTCGGAGCGAGAGGTCGGAATCCTCTGCGCCGAAAATCAGGTTCTCATCAAATCCGCCCACCTTTTGAATGAGTTCTTTTTTTATAGCAAGATTTGCGGTTGAGAAGGAATCAATAAATCTTGAGCCGAGAGCGAAGTATTTTAGTCCGCCTGCTGGAAATCCGAGAACGCTCTGGGAGAGAGCAAGAAGGTTCTCGAAGAATTTTTGAAAATCTTTTTCAGGTTTGAGCTCCGGGAGAACTGCTCCCATAACCGCATCTGCTTTTCTATCAAGTATGGGTTTTGAGATATTTTCAAGCCAGCTTTCTTCAAGTCGCATTCCATCATCTATGAAAACTATTATATCATACTTTGCATTTTCAACTCCTATGTTTCGCTGAATGGAAAAACCGCCTCTGCGTACCACTATATGCTTTATGTTATCTTTTTCTTTTTTGAGGTGAACTTCCTGGGTTTTCTCTTCTTCGCTGGCTTTTTCTGCGGAGACAATTATGTATTCCCATTTGCCCTGAAATTTCTCGCAGTTTTCGACAACATAATCAAATGTTTTTTCAAGGTCTTTTTTTGAGTTTGAAATAGTTATTATGCTAACTGCTTTTTCTCTCATTTATCTCAAAACTTCTTCATAAAAATTAATTACTCTTTCCTTATGTTTTTCTATTGAGAAATCTTCTGATTTTTTGAGAGAATTTTCTGATAGTTTTTTTCTCAGCTCCTCGTCTTCTATGAGCGTTTTTATTGATAGTGATAGTTCTTTTATATTTTTGGGATTCACCACCAAGGCAGATTTCATGTTCTCTATTATTTCGCTTGCTCCAGAAAAACGAGATACAATCTGGGGGATACCGCAAGCCATAGCTTCAAGTACGACATTTCCAAATGAGTCAATCAGTGAGGGGAAGACAACCACATCGCTTATTGCGAGTATATCTTCAACTTTCATGTACCCTGGAAGAACGAGATGGGTCTTTTTAGCATATTTTTCAAGCTTATCTTTCATAGGACCGTATCCTGTGATAAGCAGAGAAAAATTTGATCTATCTTTTAATCTTTCGCAGGCAAGAACGAGTAAATCAAATCCTTTACCTTCTTCTAACCTTCCGTAAGATGATATGACAATTTCTTTCAGCCCTAAAAATTTTTTTATTTTTTCTCTTGTCCCGTTTTCTATTTTTTCTTTTACTCTATCTCTTATTGAGAGGTTTATTCCGTTGTATATCACTTTTATTTTTTTTCTTGGAAAGGTTTTTGAGAGGTATCCGAATCTTTTTTTCAGGGTTTTGAAGGAGTTCGCGATAATTCCATCTGAGAGGAGAAACAAAAATGGGTCTGGGTAGTCCTTTTTTGATATTCTGACATGCCAGATGAGTTTGAATTTTGAATTTTTGAAATTCATCGCTTTGAGTAATGAAAAGTATATCATAGCACGAGAGCCATTGACATGTATTATATCTGGTGAGAAAATCTTTAGAATATCTCGCAGTTCTTTGAGGGACTTTATGAACTGTGGGAAGTTTTTCAGAGATGGCATATTGGATGTAAATATTTTTTCTGCTCCTTTTTCTGAAAGTTCTTTTTTTATTTCTCCTTCTCCGGGAATGAAAACAGCAATATTGATTTTTTGTTCTGTAAGGAGTGATTTTGCAAGTTCGGAAAAGTATATTTCTCCACCACCAACTACTCTGCTGTGGTTGAAAGCAAGCAAAACTCTCATCACATATTTTATTTTATTATTTCTGTTCCTATTCCTTCGTCTGTGAAAATTTCAAGGAGGATTGAGTGTTCTATAAATCCGCTTATGATATGGACTTTTCTGACGCCGTTTTCTACTGATTTTATCGCCATTCTGATTTTTGGTATCATCCCACCAGATATAACTCCATTTTTGATAAGTTCTTCTGCTCTTTCTTTTGATATTGATTTTATTATTTCTCCTTTTTCATCTTTTATTCCTTCTTCGTCTGTGAGTATTATGAGTTTTTCTGCTGAGAGTGAGATCGAAAGTTCGCATGCAACTTCATCTGCATTTGTGTTCATGCTTTTTCCATCCTCAGTTACTGTTACAGATGATATAACAGGTATGAATCCAGAAGATAGAATTTTCTCTATCATGTTGGTGTTTACTCGTTTTATTCTTCCGACTCTTCCTTCAATGGGCTCTGATATTATTGAGAAACCATCTCTTCCTGACATTCCAAGAGCTTTACCTCCTTTTTTACATATTGCTGAAACGATTCTTCCGTTCACTATACCATCAAGCCCCATCTCCACAAACTCCATAATCTCATCGGTCGTTTTTCTTATACCTTCTTTGAACTCTGATTTTATTCCTGCTTTTTCAAGCAGTCGGTTTATCTCTTTTCCTCCGCCGTGGACGACGACTGGTCTGATTCCGACAAGTGAAAGAAGGACTATATCTTCTGCTATTGATTCAAGAACTTCGTTATCATCTACTATTTTCCCCCCTATCTTTACGACAAAGATTTTGTTCGCGAATTTGAGAAAATAAGGAATTGCTTCTGTGAGAACATCTGCTTTATCTGAAAATTTATCTTTTTTCAGCATAATTTATCTCTGAGAAAACTTTTTGTCTCGTCTTTTTTTATGTATATTTTCTTTGGGTTTTTCTTTTTTGATTTGGTATTTTTAAAAATCCTTTTTTTCATTTCAATCTCATCTTCATAAATATTTTTCCGAGCTTTGTCATAAGTGGTATTGGGGTTATTCTGACTATGTATGAGTATATCTTATTGGCAGGTCCTGGCACAAAGGGGCTTTTTGATTTTTTTACTGCTTCCCACACATAATTTGCAAGTTCATCTGCGGTGAGATAATTTTGAAGAGAGTATATATCGTCTTTTATTCCAGCTCTTTTTTGGAATTCTGTTTTTACTCCCCCAGGGCATATTGTTATAACTTTTATTTTTTCATCTTCTACTTCTCTCCTTATCGCTTCTGAAAAACTGAGGACAAACGCTTTGGTTGCTGCATAGGTTGCAAAGTAGGGTATCGGGAAAAACGCAGCAAGAGAAGAAATATTTATCAGTGTTCCTTCTTTACCTTCTTTTATTCTTCTTGAAAGGAAGTGGTGCGATAGCTCAACGAGGACTTTTACATTAAGCTCAATCATTTCAAGCTCTTTCTTTATGTCAAGTTTGTAGAATTTACCAATTGTCCCGAATCCAGCGTTGTTGACAAGGGTGTCAAATTCATATTCGGAGTATATTCTGTTGAAGAGTTCTTCAAGGTTGGTTTTGGTAAGGTCTGCGGGGAAAATATAAGCTTTCCCACCTTCTTTTTCTATCCCTTTTTTGACTTCAAGGAGTTTTTCTTCTGTTCTCGCAATTAATATGACTTCAACACCGTTTTCAGCGAATTTTTTGGCGAGTGCAGAACCTATCCCATAGCTTCCACCTGTTATAAGCGCTCTTTTCACGATCTCTATTTTAATGTCTGCTCAGAATTTTTGAAAAATTATATTATGTTTTTTTCAAAAAAATCTTTCAATTTATGAGATTTGTTGTTTTTATAACTGTGCCAGACGAAGAAACAGGAGTTAAAATCGCAAGGCACCTTGTAGAGAAAAAACTTGCCGCATGTATAAATATAATTCCCATATCAAAATCAGTGTATACATGGAAGGGAAAGGTAGAGGAGCATCCGGAATTCCTACTTGTTGTAAAGACGAAGGAGAAGGTTTTTGATAGGTTGAAAGAAGAAGTTGAAAAGATTCATCCTTATACTGTTCCTGAAATTATCGGTTTTGAGATCAAAAAGAGTGCAGAAAAATACGCAAACTGGTGGGATGAAATTATTCCTGATTGATAATTGATTCTCAAGCTTAAAATTAAGTTTTCACAATCTCCTTGATTTTTCTTATGAATTCATCTGGATCTCCTGCTGAGAAGATAGCTTTCTTTATTTTTCTCAGTTTTTTTATATCATCTATTTTAGATAGCAATTTCTTCAGCTCGTTTGCCTTGCTTTTTCTTAACTCCCCATTCCCAAATTTCAACTCAAAATCAAGTAAAATCGCTTCCTTTAAACCTTCCTTTATCCCTTCTCTTACTCCTTCCCTCCTGCCCTTGAGCTTTCCTCTCTCTTCTCCTGCTTTCTTTCCCTCTTCAAAGCCAATCTTATAAAATGTTGTTTTCTCAACTGGTATCTCTATCTTCGGTATCATCTCCCTTGCTATCTTTATTTTAAGCATGTCTGAAACCAAAATCAAGTTTTTCATAACCTCTCTCCTCTCATCTTCATCTCTTACAAGAAATCTTATCCTATCTTTTATAAGTTCTATATCATTTTTGCTCCTTGCTGAAACTATGCCAAGCAGAACAAAATAAGTGTTTTGACTTCCTAAAAATCTTTTCAATCCGAGCTTTCTCATATCTATCACTCTGAACCTGTGAAGTGTGCTCTTATCTTTGTAGCTGGCTTTTGGGGGATTGCCTTTTCCAAACCAAAGAAGAAACTGCTCTGGCTCTGTTTTATATTTTGATTTTATGGCTATTTTGTAAAGCAGCATTTTCTCTGGTATGAGCTTATCAGGGTAGTTTTGGATTTCAAAGTGGAATATATGCGAGCCGGCTTTTGTTTTTACAGATAAAAGTAGGTCGGTTCTCATTTGCTTTACAAAGCGAAGTTCTTCTGGGAGATAAGAGATTTTCTGTGGTTTTTGGCTTGTGATAAGCTTTATGATTTCTGAAATTGACTTTTGGAAAATTTCCTTCAAAACCGGGTCTAACCTTGCTATTTTCTTTCTCACTTTACGATTTTTCAAATTGCGATCCGCCACCTTCCAATTTTTTCCCTATCTACTTATATTTTTCAAAATTTTTCTGCTCACTCTTGATTCCAATTTACTTTCTTTTTACGAGTGATAAAAAGCAGAATATCAGATCTCTGAGATAAAAAGAGTTTGATTTATTTTTCTATCAACTCTTTTAATTTTGGCAGAATCTTCACTGCACCATCTATAACTTTATCATTACATGTCAAAGATATTCTCGCATAACCTTCTCCACCAGAGCCGAATCCTATTCCCGGTGTGATGATTATCCCGAATTTATCTAGTGCTTCTTTTGCGAATTTTTTTGAATCAGAGCCGCACTTAAACCAAATATAAAAGGTCGCATTTGACCTGAAAAATTTTATACCTGCCTCTTCCAGAGCTCTCTCAACTTTCTTCCTTCTTCTGAAAAAAATCTCTCTTATCTCGGGAACTATTTTATGATAGTTTTCAAGAGCAAACT
>JAUQOU010000062.1 GCA_030550715.1 bacterium
TATATCTGTGAGTGACATGAACATCTGAAAAGCCCTTTTTTCTCATAAACTCTTCTGCTGATGGAGAGACCATGCCTTCAACGAATCTCCCCCAGCTATCTGTGAGTTTATTGACTTTCTCATCACTCCTTCTCAGTTGCTCATCTGTTTTTCTCAGTTGTTCATCGGTTTTTTTCTGCGACTCCCGTAGTTCTCTTATCTGTTCTGTAGTTTCTCTCTGAAATTCCCGTAGTTCTCTTATTTCAACAGCGATTTTCTCTACTAACCTCTCAACTCTTGACAACCTGTCGTTTCTCTTTGAGGGCATACATTTATTTTATTCTGATTTGAGTTGAATTTCAAAACAGGTGGAAAAAACTTCGCTTTGATTTTTCCGCTGAAATTTTCTGTTTAGCATCTACTTCTTTAAAATATTAAATTAGCTATGGAGATAAGAACGCGGATAATAAGCAGAGATGTAGAGCTATCTGCGGTAGTACACAGAGCAGATGGGAAAAAGGTCGTTATAGCTTTTCACGGATTTGAGTCGTTCAAAGATAGTCCGAAATACATAATGATGGGGGAAAAGTTTGAAAAAGCCGGGTTTAACTTCATAAGGTTTGATTTCAGGGGTTGCGGTGAGACAGCGGGCGATAAGTACGACCTTGAAGGGAGAATACAAGATGCCCTTGATGTGATAAACTTCGCAAAGAGCGAATTTTCAGACGAGATATACTTTGTCGGCTCAAGTCTCGGAGGAACAATCGCAATATTGCTCTCTGAAATGTCAAAAGGTGTAGTCGCTCTCTGTCCCCCATATGTGAACATAGGTAAAAGAAAAATTGAGGAATCACTCAAAAAAAATCCACCACTTCTTATAATACACGGAGATAAAGATGAGACGGTGTCAATAGATGAAGGAAGGAGAATATACGAGATGGCAAAACCTCCGAAAGAGTTTTTTGTAGTTCAAGGTGGAGATCACAGATTTTCAAATCCGGAACATCTAAAACTTGTGATAGAAAAAACCGTAAGCTTCATATCATCAATTTCAGAGAAAAATGAGCGTTGATAAATTATAAAATAAATAGTTTATGGAGGAGAGAAGGAAAAGTATTGTGATAACAGGGAGACCGAGTTCTGGAAAATCAACTCTCATATCAAAGCTTGTGAGGAGATTGGAAATGCTCGGATTTGAACCATCTGGCGTTATAACACCAGAGATGAGAAAAGACCGTTCAAGAGAAGGGTTCTTGGTGAAAGGTATAAGAACGAAAAAAGAAAGGGTATTTGCGATAAAGGAAAGAGAAATATTGCAGACAAACGAAAGATACTGCAAACATGGAAAATATATTGTCTTCCCCGAAAGGTTTGAAGAAGTTCTTCGGGAGGAAATTCAGCAGAAAGCAGATGTGTTCATTTTAGATGAAGTTGGACCTATGGAGCTTGCCTGCTCAAAAAATCTTGATGTCAAATGGCTCAAAGATATTTTAAACCTTCAATCACAAATCGTAATAACAGTTAAAAAAGAACTCGCAGAAAAACTCAAAAACATCTTATCTGAAAACTTTGATGTCATATTCAGAGACATAGATAAAGATGGGTTTGACTTATCTTACATCACCGCACTTGAAAAGCTTACGGGAACAGAAGCATTTCTGATTGACCTTGACGGAGTTATAATTGATTCATCAGAATTTCACAAACTATCTTGGTTTGAGGTGATGAAAAAAAGAGGAGTAAAATTCACCGAAGAAGATTTCAAAGAGACATTCGGAATGACAAATGAGCTGATAATAAAAAAATTTATTCCTAACGCAACAGAAGATGAGATAAAGAAAATCAGTGATGAGAAAGAAGAGATTTACAGGAATCTCGCAAGGGGAAAGATAAAACCAATAGAGGGAGCGAACGAGCTTTTGGAGTTCTTCTGGTCAAAGGGTTTCAAAATGGCTCTCGTTTCATCAACTCCAAAAGAAAACATAGATTTCATATCAGATGAGCTGGGAATAGGGAAATTTTTTGATGTAGTAATATCTGGTTCAGACATATCAAAAGGCAAGCCAGACCCGGAGTGCTACATAAAAGCAATAGAAAAACTCAAAGTAAAACCATCAAAATGTTATGTTATTGAAGATTCACAGCACGGAATTGAAGCGGGAAAAAGAGCGGGAACAAAATGCATAGGTGTCCTGACAACACACAAAGACCTCTACGACACAGATATAAAAGTAGAGAACTTTCAGGAGCTAAAAAGCATACTTGAAGAGGTTCTTGAATGAAGGTATGGTTTTAGGATTAGACCTTGCAGGAAGCGAAAACCAAAAAACAGGCGTATGCATAGCAGAGAAAAAAGTAAAAGACGTCTTCACAGTCAAAAAAGACGAAGAGATAATAAAAATTGTCAAGGAGATAGAGGATTTGGAAGTCGTAGCAATTGACGCACCTCTTTCACTTCCAAATGGAAGAAAAAGCATAGACGAAAAAAACTCCGCACACTTCAGAGAGTGCGATATTGAACTTATGAGAATGAAAATAAAGTTTTTCCCCATAACTCTTGGACCTATGAGAATGCTCACAAAAAGAGGAATTGAGCTGAAAAGAAAAATAGAAAGTTTGAAAAACATCAGAGTGATTGAGGTTTTCCCCGGAGCACTATATGATATATTCAAAATACCAAGGAAAGAAAGGAACAAAATCTTTGAGTTTTTTGTCAAAGTTGGATTTATTGATGGAAGACCTGAAAGAGATTTGAGTCAGGATGAGGTTGATTCTATCGCCTGTGCTTTTACCGCAAAGCTCTTTCTTGAGAACAAAACAAGAGAACTCGGAAATCCAAGCGAAGGGACATTGATAATTCCGGAACCATCACTTTGCAGTATCCTCTGAATGCTCACTCAACGGTCACACTCTTTGCAAGGTTTCTCGGCTGATCTACATCGTGTCCCAAAATAGTAGCGGTGTGATATGCAAGAAGTTGAAGAACGGGAACAGTAAGGAAAGGAGATAAAAATTCATCAACTTCTGGAACCTCTATTTTCTTCCACGCATCTTTGACATCTGCGTTTTTTGTAGTTATCAAAATTGTCTTTCCGTGTCTTGCGGAGACCTCGTGAAGGTTTGAAATTGTTTTTTTGAATACCCTATCTTGTGGAGCGACGAATACAGAGAGTGTAGATGGCGAAACAAGGGCTATGGGTCCGTGCTTCATCTCCCCGGCGGGATATGGCTCGGCGTGTATATATGATATTTCTTTGAGTTTCAGCGCTCCTTCCATAACCACAGGATAAGATATCCATCTTCCAAGATAAAGTGCGTTTTTGAACTTTGATACATCTTCGCTTATCTCATATATAAAATCACTCAAACCCAAAACCTCTTCTATCTTTTCTGGAATTTTCTGGAGTTCGTAGAGCATTTTTGATTTTCTGCCCTGCCCTGAAAGAAAAACCGCAAAAAGGTAAAGAACGGTTATCTGCGAAAGAAAAGTTTTTGTAGCAGCAACTCCTATTTCGGGTCCAGCGTTCGTATGCAGAACAATATCTGACTCACGCGAAAGAGTTGAGCCAAGAACATTCACCAAAGACACAACCTTTAAACCTTCTTCTTTTGCTTTTCTCACCGCTTCAAGAGTATCCGCTGTCTCTCCCGATTGACTTATAGCAACAACAACTGAGTTCTTATGAATATAATCTTTGTATCTGAGTTCTGATGCGTAATCAACTTCAACTGGTATTTTCGCTATGTGTTCTATCCATAGTTTCCCTAAAAGACCTGCATGGTAAGATGTCCCACAGCCGGTTATTATTATTTTTTTGAATTCGCCAAGGTTCAGCTCGTCCCAACGCGATAAAAACTCAGCTGTTGTATCTGTGACAACATGAGGTTGTTCATAAATTTCTTTGAGCATGAAGTGTTTGAACCCTGATTTTTCCGCCTGCTGAGCAGACCAGGGAACTTCAATCGGCTCTCTCTCAACACGGAAGCCATCTTTTCTTATCTCAAGCGAATTTTCTTTTATTATTGCTATCTCTCCGTCTGAAAGTGGGATTATCTTTTTTGTGAAGATAAGGAGCGAAGGTATATCAGATGAGACGAGGTTCCCGTTTTCATCCCACAGTCCTATGACAAGCGGTGCTTTATACCTTGCGCATAAGATTTTATCTGGTTCCCCAGAAAATATAGATACAACTGCGAAAGTTCCTTCAAGTTGTTTTACCGCAAACTCAAATGCTTTCTCAAAACTACCAAATTCTTTCAAAGCGTCTTCAATAAGGTGAGCTATAACTTCTGTATCTGTTTCTGAGACGAATTTATGATTTCTTTCAAGTTTCTTTCTCAGCTCTAAAAAATTCTCTATTATTCCGTTGTGAACTACTGCGATTTTTCCAGAGCACTCAAGATGAGGATGAGCGTTATTATCTGACGGAGGCCCATGAGTAGCCCAGCGAGTATGCCCTATACCTATACGAGAAAAAGCTGGAAAGTCGAGCTGTGAAATGTAAGATATAAGTTCTGAGATCTTTCCTTTCTTTTTCGCTAATTTTATTTGCCCGTCTTTTATAACAGCTATTCCTGCGGAATCATATCCTCTGTATTCAAGGCGTTGAAGTGATGGTATAATAACATGCAAAGCGTTCGCCTTACCTATATAACCTACTATACCACACATAAAATTTCAAAACTCCTTTATTCTAAATTTAATTTCTCTTTGCCAAAGTAAAAAATAAGCAAGCAAATCAGTAAAATGAATCACAACTCAGTAATATAAATACCAATGAAGATGAAAAAAGTTTTTCATATGGTTATTTTTCTTTTTCTTGTATCTTGTGGCACAGAAATCAAAGGAGAAAAAGTCGGCAACTTCACAATATCAGAAGATGGCTCAATATATTTCAAAGATAAAAAGCTCCTCAGAATAAAGAAAATTTTCTTTTCAGATTATGACTTGAAAATAGAGGAAAACTTTATCGTCGGTGGGTTCTTCAAAAAAAGCTATACACCAAAAAAGAAAAACGAAGTGAATATCAAAGAAAAAATGAGCTTTT
>JAUQOU010000032.1 GCA_030550715.1 bacterium
TACAACAAGATGAGTTCCCACGGCTTGATATGGAGGGATATCCTGTGGTTCGTAAAGATGGACATCTTATGTGGAGTGGGAATGGTCACGGCGGAGCTCTCTTTGCCCTTACAAAAAAAATAAGCTCAAAAGATAAAAAAATGCTGGGCTTATCTGAAGATATAAGTTATGTTGAACTTCTTTCTTTTTGGGGTCTCAAAGGTTTTGTTTTACATAATGTAGATAATGTTCTTGCCCAACCGCTTTTTCCACCCAGAATAGGTTATCATGTTCAGAATGACTCATATGTCACAATCTCTGTTGTTCTGAGAAATAAAGGAGAAAATTTAGGAATACCGGTTTTTTCAAAGAAGGAAGGGAAGTTCAAAATCATTGAATATTCTGTTGCAGGTCGGGATTTGATATATAACTCAGCTTTTAAGTTCGGACACATAAACACAAATCTTTTTTCTCTAAAATGCATTCTGCCTGATTTTCTCTCAAAGATAAGACCCGTCATATACATCAATAAAAAAGTTGATCTGGGTAATGGCGTTTTTGTTCTCACAAGCACTATGGAGTACCTTAATCATTACATCGTTGAAGTTTTGCCACAAAGCAAGGTTAATTTTATACTTGTTGATAGAGATGATTTTTTTGCTCCGACTAAAACATACGATGCGGAAGATTCTGTTTTTGATTCCCGTAAAAAATACCTAAAATATACTGCAAAGAAAATTATCAATTCAAATTACTCGTTAAGTTTGGAAGATGATTCTGTTTTAGAGCTTGCTCCTTATATACTTTTTTCAGAAAAAATTAAGGGATTTTTTGATTTTTCTCATTGGAAACTTGAACGCTCTTGTTTTTTCTATACATCTTGTTTTATGCCACCAGATGGAGAAGAAAAGAGTTTCTCAGAAGGATTGAAGCTGAAAGAAAATAGCAAATTCATCATCTCATCTGATAAACCTTTTGGATATATAAAGGTTGATTCGGAAAGAAACACAAAATTTGATTCGGGTTCATTTCCGAAATTAAAAGTGGGCAAGAATGTTTCGGCTGAGAAAAATGTTTCTGTCAGATTTCAAGTTGAAGAGGGTGGAGTTCTCATAATAGAAGATGGGAAGGTTTTTCAAAGTGATCTTGACATAAAAGTAAGGAAGGGAGAGGTTCTGAAGATAACCTGAAATTTCCTTTTCTCTTATTGGTTTGATTTTCTCGTGAAATCTGCAAATTGTGAGTTTTAATTTTAAGATTTTTATGATTAGGTAAGTTTATGTCAAGGATTGGGAAAGTTGAGAAGGCGACTCGTGAAGCAGAAGTTTATTTATCAGTCAATTTAGACGGTGAAGGTAGAAGGAACATTTCAACCACAATAGGTTTTTTGGACCACATGCTTGAGGTTTTTTCTGAGTTTTCTCTTTTTGATATTGAGATTAGTGCGAAGGGAGATACGCACATAGATGAGCATCATCTGGTTGAGGAGATTGGGCTTTGTTTTGGGGAAGCCATTCGTGATGCCTGTGGAGATGATATAGAAAGGTTTGCGGACTCAAAAGTTCCGCTTGATGAATCTCTGTGCGAGTTCGTTTTAGATATTTCTGGGAGACCCTATTTTTTTCTCCATAATTCTCACCTTATTCGTGAGTCGTTCTACGGCAATATTTTGTTTATATTTTTTGATGGGGTAGCAAGGGGGGGCGGTTTTACGATTCACTGCACAGTAGAAAGGGGTATGAACTCTCACCATATTGTTGAGGCAGCTTTCAAAGCTGCTGCTTTATCTTTCAGAAAAGCTACAAGAAAAAGAAACCTGAGCAGAGTACCATCTACAAAGGGATACCTTTGATTCTCATATTTTACTTTTGATTTTCAAAAATATCTTGAGAACTTTTTACAAAATTTTTAAATTTCTCTTATAATTCATTTATTTAGGTTTGAAAGTATTCCCTCTTTATTTGGAGTCAGGTATTGGGAGCCGGGATTTTCCGGTTTAGATATTCCCGGAACTCCTCCTATGATATTTTTATCGGTAGAGCAGGCGTTTTGAGAATTATACTAAGAAATTTTTATGAGAAAATCACTCTGTTTCCTCCCATCTTTTTCGCTCTGTAAAGGTTCATATCTATGATTTTGAGAAGTTTTTTGATGTTTTTGCTCTTGATTTGGGTTGCCCCTATGCTTACCGTCGTATTTACATATTCCCCATTTTCTAATCTTATTTTTGTCCTCCCTATTTTTTCTCTTATTTTCTCACACGCTTTTAAAAATTCTTTCTCATCTTTTGCTCCCATTATAAGAATAAATTCATCTCCACCGTATCTATATATCCTCCCTGATTTTCTTACGATTTTTCTAATGGTTTCTGATATTTTTTCTATGACCGTATCACCAGATGAATGCCCGAACCTATCGTTTATCTGTTTCAGTTTATCAGAATCTATTATAGCGATGAATAATTTTTTGTTTTTGATCTCTTTCTTTTTTCTTTTGTCTTCCACATTTTTTACTATGTTTTTCAGGTCATCGTACAGACATATTCTTAACCATGCGTGAGTTAGAGCGTCTTTTTTCAACTTCGCTATTTGACTTTCAAATCCTTTTACCAGGTATGAAATTATTACTTTGAGCGTTTCATTTATGTATTTATATAATTTTTCTGGTTCATAATTTTCTCTTATTTCTTCTTCTATTCTGTGTAGCTTTTGAAATTCTTTTTTCTTGCAACTGCATTTTGGAAGGTTCTCCTCTGGTCTTTTGAGGTTTTCAAGAAAATTCACCGTATGCTCAATATGTCTTCTCAAATCTTTGTAAAGAGTTTTATCTGATATCCCTTTTAAGAACTCTATATCTTCTTCTATTTGATACCTTTTTTCTCCGTCTTTAAATTTTTCATTTATTTTCTTCAGAATTTTTATTCTGTCTATGAATAGCTTCAGCTGTTTTGAAATTTCCAGACTATACTTACTTATATTCTCTGGTAATGAAAAAGATTTATTAACTTGAAGTATGCTTTTTAACTTCTCATTTTTCACCATCTTCACCCTAATAATCTTAATATGACAGATTTGCTTTTTTATATTTCCTGAATACTCTATATAGTTTCAGGATTTTCTAAAACCTGGCAGATGAAGAATTCGGATTGATCAAAATTTTAAAAATTTACTTTTGAGATTGTTTGTTTTCTGCTTCAGCTATTGCTTGTGCTACATCTTCTATTTTTTTGTGCAATACTTCAATTTCTGCATTAGATAAACCATTTTTGGAATAGAAAATTATAATGTCTTTCAGGGAATCCATCTTCCTCTTTGAAATGTGTTTTTCTATTCTGCTTTTTATTTTATCCGAAGATTTTGTGAGGATTATCGCAAGTTCTTTTTCTGTAAGAGTAGAGAGGAATTTTTGAAGATACTCGTCTGGAATTTCTGATATTATTGAGAAATTTTCTTTTTGTGAGGTTTGGCTTTCTACTTCTTTTTCTTCTTTTTGCATTTTTTGGGCAGATGGTTGGGAATCTGTTTGGTTTTCTGACTGAATATTTCCGAGTTCTTCGGTAGATTTCGCAACTCTTTCAGCGAGACTCTTTATAATTGCCTTTGTAGTTTTGGGATACTTCGCTATTATCTCATCTATTCCACCTTTGTACGCTACAAGCTCACTTTCTTCAAGTGCTATGCAAGTTGCTGTTCTCGGGGTTTCAAGTATGGCACTTATTTCTCCTATCGGAGAGTTTGGCTTATCAAGTACGCTTATGAGCTTTCTTCCTTTGTATATTCCAACTTTTCCTGAAACAAGAAAGTATATTGTCTTATCTTTTTCTCCTTCTCTGATTATCGTTTCACCCTTCTGATATATCACAGCCCCCTTATCTGTTTTTTTCATATTTGAAATTTAACAATTTTTTTAAAAAGTTTGTTTTTTATCTTCTATTGATAATTTTTAGTTGTTATGAAGAAAATCGTCTCTTTATCTTCTGCCATTTCAGATTTCCTGAAAGATTACGATAAGGAATTGTGGGCAGAATTAATGATATCTCAAAATTGGTCAAAGATAGGAGGGCGTAGAAAATTCAATTCTTTGAAAATAAGAAAGGGTACTCTCAAAATATCAACCTATGACTCCACTCTGAGAAATTTCCTTCTGAACCAGAAAAATATGATATTAGAGAGGATAAATAAAGAGATACTTGGAGAAAACCTTGTGTCAGATATTCAAATCTTCTCTCTTGAAGTTCCTATTTTCAAGAGGTTTTCAACTAAAATCCGCACATCTGATTCAGAAAGAGTAAAGGGGCAGAAAGACAAAAATAAATAACCTGAACTGAAATATTTTAACTTTATTTTGATTTTTTGTGAAGGAGGGCAACCCCGAGCTTTATTTAACTAATTAAGCTTTTTACTGCTGTTTTTGTTCTTCTTTTTTCTCTTCTTTCTTATGTTCGTGCTTTTTCTTTGCTTTCTTTTCTTGCTTTTCTTCCTTTTTCTGTTCTTCTTGTTTCTGCTCCTGCTGTGGAGCAGGCTGTCCAGCAGGTTGCTGCTGCTGTGCCATAGTTATAGCTGGCACAGATATGAAAGAAGCCAATACTGCTATACTTAATAGTTTTTTAACCATGTCCTTTCACCTCCTTTTTCTGTTTTATAATAAGAAGAAGGATATAATTAAACTCGGGGTTGCCCATAAAAGTTATTGGAATAATTAGATAGGAAAAAAATAATATTTTCAAGATTTTCAAGAAATTTTGTTTTTTGAAATCATGCCATTTTTTCATCCTATTTTCAGCGTCTTTCAAATGTTCTCTTCAATTATTTTGTGTTGTGATATTTTAATTTGAAATCTAAAAATACGGAAAAATAAAACTATCTCTTGATATATTTTTAAAATGCAATAGTATAAAGTAAAGGAGGTTTAGAGATATGAAAAGGGTTTATATAGTTGATGCTGTGAGAACACCTATGGGAAGGTTTCAGGGGTCTTTGAGCAAATTCAAGGCGACTGAACTTGGAGCGAAAGTTATATCTGCTCTTTTGCAAAGAAATAAAATTTTGGGCAATGAGATAGACGAGGTTATAATGGGAAATGTCCTTCAAGCTGGGGTTGGTCAAGGACCGGCAAGGCAGGCATCTATTTTCGGTGGTGTCTCTCCTGAAGTTCCCGCTGAAACAATAAATAAGGTCTGCGGTTCAGCGCTCAAGGCAGTGATACACGGTGCAGAAAAAATAGCTCTTGGAAGAGCAAATATGATTATAGCAGGTGGAATGGAATCTATGTCTAACGCTCCTTTCCTTATTCCACCAGATGTGAGAAGGGGTAGTAAGTTTGGAAATATGATTGTGCAAGACCACATGATTTACGACGGGCTGTGGTGTGCTTTTGAGAACAAACACATGGGAGAACTCGCAGAGTATACCGCTGAAAAAGCAAATATAACTCGTGAGGAACAAGATAGGTTTGCCTACGAGAGTCATAAAAAGGCGGTCAGAGCTACAATTGAGGGTTTCTTCAGAAATGAAATTGTTCCCATAGATTTAGGCAACGGGCAAGTTTTAGATAGAGACGAAACGCCGCGTCAGGATACAGACCTTGAAAAATTATCAAAACTCAAACCAGCTTTTAAAAAAGATGGCTCTGTCACTGCTGGAAACTCTTCTTCTCTGAATGATGGCGCATCTGCTGTTTTGCTGATGTCAGAAGACGAAGTAGAAAAAAGAGGAATAAGACCTCTTGTAAGAATAGTTGATTGGGCTGTCGCAGCTGTTCATCCAAGAGAGATATTCTTTGCTCCAATATTTTCTACAAGTAAGCTCCTTGAAAAGCTTAACTTGAAAATAAAAGATATAGACCTTATTGAGATAAATGAAGCATTTGCTTCTCAAACTCTTGCAGATGGAAAGGCGCTCGGTTTTGATTGGTCATGTGTTAATATAAACGGTGGAGCTATAGCTCTTGGACATCCCATAGGTGCATCAGGAGCAAGAATACTCACCACACTTATATGGAATATGGTGAGGTTGAAAGCTAAAAGAGGTCTGGCGACACTATGTATAGGTGGTGGAATGGGAATTTCAATGATAGTGGAACTTGCGGTCTAAAATTTGATTGTCTTTTCATAGAAAAATCCCTATATTTCTATTTTGCCGAAGTTTTAATGATTGAAATGAAATAAAAGGTATGGCTATAAGAAAAAGATACGCTGGAAAAATAAGGGTCTCCGAAAAACCAGTAGAGGTATTCATAGAGGGAATAAAAATATCTAGATTTGAGAGAACGAAGAAAAATATTCTTGACCTTGTGAGAGAAATATTTGATTCTCTTATATCTGAAATCAAGTTGAAGCCAGACGATATTGAAGCGTTCGTTGTGGCAAACTCTATGGGAGGTCTCTTTGGAATCCCAGAGTTTATGAGATATGTTATTCCTTCTTCTTTTGGTATGCATAAGAATTTTTTTGAGGTCAACTGTGAAGATGCAGGAGGACTTTGCGCTGTTATCAAAGCATTTGACCTTGTAAAATCTGGGCTTTTTTCAAGGATCTGTGTTATATCTGCAAATAAAATTAACCTGAAAAACATAAATGAAATAGCAGATATAGTGTTTGCAGATGTAGTGCAGAATATAAACGAATTTATTAAGGAACACTCACGGGAAAAACTGACCGAAAAAGTTATGAAAGATATATATGGTTCTGCTCTTTCAAGGGCTAAAAATAATCCTTTTTACCATGCGGAATCAAAGAGCCAGGATTTTTCAAATATTCCAAAATTTTTAGACGGAGCGGGAGTTGCTATAATATCATCAGGAGACATAGCGAAGAAAAAAGAGTTTAAAATCAATTTCGTTGGAGAAAAAACTTTGCCTTTTGATGATAAGAAAGATAGTATAAATGTCGTAGTAAGTTTGATGAAAGATGCCTTTGATACACTCAAAATCTCCCCAGAAGATATATCTGTTTACGAAGTATATGATTTTGTTCCACCTCTTGCCGAAGTCATTGCTCAATCAATAGGTCTTTCAGGAGCTTACCTTTCAGATGAACGTATTAATCCATCAGGAGGAGTTTTCTTTTCCTGTTCTCCTCCTGCATCTTCTTTTGCGAGATTATTTGAAGTAGTTCGTTTTCTGAAGGAAAAGAAAAAAGGTTCTATGGGATGTGCTATCTCTCTCTCCACAAGAGATTTCTCTCATTCATCTGTTGTCATAGTTGAAAAAATAAAGTGATTTTTTTGGAGGTAAGGAGATGAGAAAAGATAGAAAACATAAGGGTGAAGAAACCTACAGGATAGCGATTGATTATGAAGAAGACCTATCTGATGTTGAGCAAAAATTCTATTCCGACCTCAAAAAAGATAGGATTTCTGCTGCTACATGTAAGAAGTGTAGGAAAGTTATACTTCCTCCACCACCATACTGCCCGTATTGTGCCACAAGATTAAAACCATCTGAGCTTATATCACTGCCTAATTCTGGTAAGGTATTATCCCAGACCATTGTTCATTATCCCTATCCCGAAGATTTTCCCCTATCACCTCCGTTTTCTATCATAGTATTGAAAATACCAAAAGTAGATACATCATTTATCATCAATTCAAAGAGATTAGATATATACCTTGGAGATAGAATAAAAATACTTCCAAAAAGGCAAAAGGAGAAGAAAGGCGATATAACAGATATAGATATTGAAAAATTTTAACGATTATGAAGTTCCCATTAAAATGGATTGCAGATTTTGTGGATATAGATGGAGTTCATCAAGATGAGTTAGCAGAAAAACTCACTCTTTCAGGAGTTGAGGTTGAATCAGTACAAAAGGTCGGCAAATTTTGTGAAAGCTACAAAGTTGTTGAAGTTTTAGAGGTAAAAAAAATTGAAGGAATAAGGTTGCCCGTTTGTGTTATATATGATGGAGAGGGTAAATACGAAGTCGTCTCTGGTGCTCCTAATGTGAAACCAGGAAAATTTCTGTGGTGCCCCCCCGGAGCAAAAGTTGAAAAGGACCAAGAAGTTGTTGAAATAGGACTGAAAAAAATAAAAAATCTTGTATCTTATGGTATGCTTCTTTCGCCAGCAGAATTAGGTTTTCCGGGAGGAGAAGAAGATAAACTTCTTGAACTTCCAGACGATGTTGAAGTCGGAAGAAAAGCGAGCGAAATTTTTGACCTTCCCGACTTCGTTTTTGATATATCAGTAACCCCAAACCGAGGAGACCTTCTCTCTATTATTGGAGTTGCAAGAGAGATCTCCGCAATACTCGGAAGAAACTTTCAGTTTTTGTACTCTTTACCGCAAGACATTTTTTACGACTTTGAAAAACTTTTGGAGTCCTTCTTATCTCAAAACGAAGGAAAAAAAGTTGAAATTATATCTTATGTAGATGGCTCAAGGTGTTTTATTTATGCTGCTCTCATTTTTGAAGGCGATCTTAAAAGGTATATTTCTCCTCCAAAAATTATTTCCCGACTTTACCTATGTGGAGCAAGACCTATAAACCCGGTAGTCGATGCGACAAATTATGTTCTTTTTGAACTCGGACAGCCAACTCATGTCTTTGACCTTGATAAGATTCAAGGAAAAATATCTGTTAGAACGTCTCGTGATGGTGAAAAGATTCTCTGTCTTGATGGAAAAGAGAGAGAACTCACTCAAGATGACCTTGTGATTTCTGACGATAGAAATCCTGTTGCAATAGCGGGAATTATAGGTGGTGAGAACTCGTCTCATTCGCCTTCTGCTCGCAGAATTCTTCTTGAAAGTGCTTTCTTTGCTCCCTGGAGCATAAGAAGAACATCAAAAAAACTTGGCATAGAAACAGAATCATCTTATAGATTCTCGAGAAGAGTCGACCCATCTATGGTTCTTCTTTCTGCTTTGAGAATAAAAAAGTTTTTTGAAGATTATGGATTTGATTTTTGCGGATTCGACCTTTATGTAGATTCTCAAAAGTTTAAGGTAAAAAATATTGAGTTATCTCTTGATTTTCTGAACGATTATCTCGGAACAAACTTTTCTTTCGAAGATGTGTTAAATACACTCAGAAAGCTCTGGATAAAAACTGAGATTTTATCAGATAAGAAAATTGTTTGCTTCCCTCCTCTGTGGAGAAACGATATAAACATTAAAGAAGATATAGTGGAAGAAGTTGCGAGAATTCAAGGTTATGATAAAATTCCTCTTTCTCTACCTTCTGTACCTTCTTTCTTTTTAGAAGATGAAGAAAGTATCAGCAGAAGAAGAAAGAGAGAGAGTATAAAGCATCTCTTTTCTAACCTTGGTTTTTTTGAAGTCAAAACATATCCTTTCTCAAAATCTGGAAAGATAAAGATAGCAAATCCTATGGATAGAGAACTTGCATATCTTTCCGCAAACCTGTGGGAGAAAATTTATGAAACCATTGTCGCATCGTTGAGGAGAGGATGGGAAAATGTAAGGGTCTTTGAGATTGATAATGTTTTTCCTGAACACGATGTTGAAAAAGAACTTTTATCTTTCGGAATTTCTGGGTATTCTTTTCCGATTTTGTGGAACTTGCCGAAAGTGAAAGCAGATATATTTGACATCAAGGGAATAGTGGAGATTATTCTTCCAGATTGTTCTTTCTCTAAAAGCACCGAAAAATACAGAGATAATTTTTCTTTCTCCTTTCTCATCATAAGCGGAGGAAAAGAGGTTGGATTTTTAGGCAGTATAATTGATAAAAAAATTGGAACAGAGATACTCATCTGTGAAATTGACTTTTCTGCTGTTCCAGATATGTTTGAGTATTTTGAGGTTGGTAAATTTTATTCTGAACTCCCCATACTTCAAAGAGATATTTCTTTCTTTGTTCCCGAAGGTAAGACATGGGATGAGTTGAAGACAGCTTTTTTTGTTGAAGGTGTTCTTGATGTTTTCGTTTTTGATGTTTGGTCAGAAAAAGGGAGAAAAAGTTTTTCTGCCCGGTTCCTTATAAAACAAGAAAAACCTATGAGTTCAGAGGAAATAAATAAGATACTCAACAAAATAATTTTCAATCTCGAGAGCATGGGTGCTGAGGTCAGAGCGGTAAAGCAGAGCTAAAAGATCTTATTTTTCTGTGATTGATTTTTTATTTTGAGCTTTTATTTTCTCCTTTTGAACCTTCAAGTTTTTTGATTTCCTTTTGAAGTTTTTCTTGCATCTTCTGTTCGGCTTTTTCAATTTTTTCAATTCTCTTTTGTATAAATTCCTTTTCCTTCTCGTTATTTATAAAGTTGAGGTATTCTGTGAGATTTTTGATAGCTAATCTCATGTATTCAATAGATTTTTGAGCTGACATCTGGTAGTATGAAGCCATAGTTTCATATAAATTTGCGAGGTTATATAATATGTTTGGGTCGGGAGAGATTTCAAGGGCTTTCTTATACATTTCCTCTGCCTTCTCAAAGTTCCCTTTTCTTTTGTATATTATACCAAGGTTTGAGTATGCTTCTTTTAGTTTCGGGTCAATTTTTATAGCAGATTGTAGTGATGCTTCTGCCTGTTCTACTGCGTTGAGATTAAGATAGCATATTCCGAGTTTTGTAAGCACTATCGGATCCTTTTTAATTTTCAGTCCCTTCTCAAATTCGTAAATTGCATTTTGCCAGTTTTTTGCTCTCATATATATTTCGCCCTTGAAAAAGTATATATCGGGGTCGTCTGGATACTTTTTAGAGAGTTCATCAAAGACAAAAAGTGCAAGGTTATATCTTTGATTTTGCAAGAATGAGTATCCCATAGCCATTGCTACCTCTTTTTTCATTCCGACCTGTGATATAGCGTTTTGGATTACCTCTTCTGATTTTTTATTTTTCCCACTTTCAAGGTAAGTGAGAGAAAGAGATGCCCATATTTTCGGGTCTTCTCTTATTATTTTCAATCCTTCTTCAAGAACCTTTATCGCTTCATCTATATTTCCTTTTTTCTTTTTGAGTTCTGCCAAGTTTACCCACGCTTCTGCCATAGATGGTTTGAGTTCTATTGTGTATTCGTAAAATTTTTCCGCCTCTTCAATTTCTCCTTCCCTTTCTTTTCTCAAAGCTAATCCAAACATAACATATGGGTCTGGAACGAGAACCGCTTTTGCTTCCCTGAATGTTAATTTCTTTGCTCTTTCCACTATTTCCTCCTTTTCTTTTACCTTCTTGTCAATTTCTTCTTCCTTCTTTTCTTCTACTTTTGGTGCTTCTTTTGGAACTTTCTTCGCACATGATTGCAGAGAAAACAAAATTACAAAAGATAGAAATGAAAGTATTGAGGTAGTTTTTTTTGTGTTCTCATAACTTATGTCTCTCCGACTTTTCATGCTCGGTAAAATAAATTATTAATAATTTTTTGGAGAAAAATCTTACACTTGAAGAATAACTGACAAACACAAAATTCATCATCAGGAATAAAATAGTTTTTATTATGCCGAGGGATTCAACGAAGATAATCAAGGTTAGTGCCTTTGAGTTTCTTGATTCAAGAGGAAATCCAACGGTTGCAGTAGAAGTCATTACAGAGGGAGGTGGGAAAGGATTATTTATCGTTCCTTCGGGAGCATCAAAGGGAAAAAGAGAAGCGCTTGAACTGAGAGATGGAGATAGCAGATTTGGAGGAAAAGGTGTAAGAAAAGCTATTGAAAATATAGAAAAAAAGATTGCTCCCCATATTTTAGGCATGCCTGCTGATGAGCAGGAGAAAATAGATAAAATCCTTCTTGACATAGATAGAACGAAGAACAAATCATTTCTTGGAGCTAATGCGATTTTAGGTGTCTCAATAGCGTGCGCTAAAGCTGCTGCTGATACTTTCGGACTTGAACTCTATGAGTACCTCGGTGGTAAAATCGCTCGTTTTCTTCCTGTCCCTCTTTCAAACATCATAAACGGCGGAGAACATGCGGGCTGGAATGTTGATTTTCAAGAATATATGATAGTTCCTGCTGGATTTGATTCATTTGAAGAAGCTATAAGAAGCGCCAGCGAAATTTTTCACACTCTAAAAAAAATAATAGTTGATGACGGAAATCTGCCTCTCGTCGGAGATGAAGGGGGATTTGCTCCTCTTTTTCCCGATAATGTTTCCCCGCTTGAATTACTGCTCAAAGCGACCGAAAGAGCAGGATATAAGCCCGGAGAACAAATACTCTTCGCTCTTGATATCGCCTCTTCATCTTTCTACGATTCAAAAAGAAAACTTTACATTCTCAGAAGAGAAAAAAAAGAACTCTCAACAGATGAGTTTATAGATTATATCATCAGTATATGCTCAAAGTATCCAATAATATCTGTTGAAGACCCTCTCTCAGAAGATGATTGGGAAGGATGGAAAAAAATAACTCCTGCCCTTAAAGCAAAGGGAATTCAAGTTGTAGGAGATGATGTTTTTGTGACGAATCCAGAAATCTTCTCAAACGGAATAAGAGAAGGGATAGCAAGTGCTATTTTAGTTAAGGTAAATCAGATAGGAACTCTTTCAGAGACATTTCAGGTCATAAATACAGCAAAAGTTTTTGGTTATTCAACTATAATCTCGCACAGGTCAGGAGATACAGAGGATACTTTTATTGCAGATTTAGCTGTTGCCTCAAATTCATGTCAGATAAAGACGGGCTCGCTATCAAGATCTGAAAGAACAGCAAAGTATAACAGATTGATTTATATTGAACAAAAAGGTAATCTGACTTTTCCAGGAAAGATTGCTTTTCGTATCATCTGAAATTTCTCTCACTCCTCTTCTTCTGCTTTTCTCTCCTCTTCTTCACCTCCTACTTTATTTTCAGTATTTTTCCCTTTATCGTAAGAGAAAGCATTTCCTTTTATTACGAACTTATTGTTTCCTTCTTCTCTGTCAATTTTTATTATTTCTGATTTGACTCTGAATTCTCCTCTTTTTTTGTTCAATCTTTTTGAAAAGTTGATTGCATTTTGTATTTCCCTTCCATTTCCTTTTATTATAAAGTTTATTTTTCCATCTTCGGGGACTATTTCAATTTCATCTAGCTTGACGCTTTTTGATATTACTTTTGATATTCTTAAAAGCAAGAGCAGTATGTTTTCAGATACTTTTTTGCTCTCTTCCCATTTTGCGTAGTTTTCTTGAAAGAACCCGAGTTTCTTTTTCATCTCTTTTATCTCTGTGTCAAGCTTGTTTTCTGAAATTTCTTTTTCCAGTTTTTCTATTGACGGTTTGTATTTTCTTTCTGTTGTTATTTTCACCGAAAGATAGAAAATCAGGCACACAAGAAATATGAAAAGATTTATTTTAGCAAATTTTTTCGTTTCATTTGAAATTCTGTCAAGCTGAATCTTTTTCATATATGAAGAAAAAATTTTTTACTTTTTCGAACTTTTGCCATCTTTTTGATTCTTTGTTTCGTTTTCATACATGTTCAGCACGTAATCGAGCGACTTGATAGAAGTTATATATCTTTTTTCTATTGAGAATGCGTGTCCGAACAATCCTTCCATTTTTGCGAGTCTTACAGCATGTTCTGAAATCTCTATCATTCTTCTTTTTGTGAAGAATATTATGTTTGTTCTTTTGACGAAATCATCCACAGATAGTCCGGAGGCGAATCTTGCTGTTCCTCCTGTTGGCAAAACGTGGCTTGGACCAGCTATGTAATCACCTATTGCAGGTGGAGAATTCTTTCCAACAAAAATCGTTCCTGCGTTTTTTATTTTTCTCGCAACTTCAAGTGGATTTTTTGTAAGAATTCCCACATGCTCAGGAGCAATCCTATTTACTATCTCAATTGATTCTTCAAGATTTTTTGTCACTATAAGAGCGCTTTGAGATCTGAACGCCTCTTCAATTATATCTCTTCTCGGCATTATCTTCATAAGAAAGTATATCATGTTTTTGACTTGATTGAGATATGGTTCTATGTGACACACTACAACACACATTGCTCTTTCGTCATGTTCCGCCTGAGCTATTATATCTATTGCGGGTATGAGAGGATATACGGAGCCATCACATATTGTCACAAGTTCAGATGGTCCTGCTATTATATCTATTCCGCATGCTCCTTGGACCAATCTTTTTGCAGTTGCTACATAAATATTTCCGGGACCGGCGATTTTATCTACTGGTGGGACTATTTTTGTTCCGAAAGCAAATGATGCGATCGCCTGTGCTCCACCTATCTTGAATATTTTATCTATTCCTAAAACATTTGCTGCGAAAATGGTATATGGGTTG
Source organism: bacterium (assembly GCA_030550715.1). Classification (GTDB taxonomy): domain Bacteria; phylum Calescibacteriota; class Calescibacteriia; order Calescibacteriales; family Calescibacteriaceae; genus Calescibacterium. The sequence continues at coordinate 14,164 of JAUQOU010000032.1, forward strand.
ATTTTTCCCTGAACTGCTGGTGTTGCAAGGTAAATGTTCTTCACTCCTGCTACTATTGCCGGAATCGCGGTCATAAGAACTGTTGAAGGATAACCAGCTTTCCCCCCAGGACAGTATATCCCAACTGACTCTAATGGTATAACAACTCTCTCTATTTTCGCACCTCTTTCTCTGTATATTATGTTTCCCGGGAAGGTTGTTTTGTGATATATTTCTATTCTCTTTGCTGCTATTTCTATTGCTTTTTTATCTTCTTTTGAGATATACTTTTCCGCTTCTGCTATTTCTTTTTTGGTCATTACAAGATCCTCGGGGGACTGGGGGTTCCACCCATCAAATTTTCTTGTATATTCCAAAAGCGCTTCGTCTTTCTTCTCTCTGATGTCTATGATTATCTTCCTTACTCTGTCTTCTACTGAAGAATCAGGAGAGATATTTCTCCTCAGGATTCTTGTGAAAACCTCGGGGAAATTCTCGTCCCTTGTTGAAATTATTATCATATTTTATATATCTTTCTGCAAAACTCAATATCAAAAATATTTTACTTTTTCTTTTATTTTTGTTTTATTTTGTTTTGCTTTGTTTCTGTTCTTTTTAATTTCTCTTGTTTTTCAGAAAATTTGCTCCTCGGAAACTAAAATTTTTAAGTTTCTTCTTAAATTTTTTCACCCTCTATGAGATTATCTCCAGATGATATTGAAAAGATCTTTGAGTTTGTATCTAAGGTTTTGAGAAATTTTAAGATAGACCCCTCAATCTTTGAATCAGCGATTGAAAAATTTATCAATTTTCTGAAATTGAACGAAAGAACTGTTGTTTCAAGGATAAAGCTCAGAATATCAAAAATGATTGATGAGCTTGAAGAAAAAGATAAAAAGACAAAGGAAGATAAGATAAAAATAAAAACTTTAATGGAGATTATGAGAATTATAGATGAAGAGGAAAGGAAAATATAGCTTTTTATTCTACCGTTATGCACCAACTTATAAACTCGTTTATTTTGTTCCCTGATGAGTCCTGAAACTGTGGCAAAATATATATCGCTATTTCAGATGGAGAAGAAATCGCCTCTTTCAGATTTACAAAAACTCTGTTCGGATAGATGTAAAGTTCCCACTCAGGTGTGTATATGCTCTGATCTTGATATATCAGCTCTAATTTATCAAAATATTTGTATATTCTCTTGAATTTCATTTTTTGGTTCTTTGCAGATATTGTGTTCAGATAAAACTGAATGTTTTCAATAACAGATTGAACATCTATCTCTTCGTTTTCATTAAAATCTATTTCTATTTGTGAGATTGAACCTTGAACCACTGCACAACTTGAGTTCATTGAACAGAAGTTCGGTAAGCAACTCGTAATATATGGTTTTTCTATGTCAACTGTCCTGAATCTTAAACTATCATCTAAAACGGAGAATGAAGGATTGCCTGAAAATAGCGGTACTATTCCTGTTATAGAAACTTTATAGTTTGATGAACTCTCTCTTTTCCCTGACGATATAATTATATAGTTAGGATAATATGAAATATCAGCTGGTATATTTTCTTCTCCTGCTACACCTCTTTTTATCAGATTTACTGTATCTTCATCAACCGAAAAAGGATTTATGAGTTTCTCAAAGGAAACAAAAATTGTTCCCTCTACGGGAAAATTTTTCTCATCATCGGGAGGAAACTGAACTTTTTCAAATTCGGGAGTTTGACGCGTTATCTCTGCAAAGAAAGTCCAGAATGTCGCTTGCAATCCATAATTAAAATAAGCTATGTATGAGCCCTCTTCTTTTTGGATTGGTTCAAAGCTTACTTTCCAGAAATCTCCTGATTTACTTATGTTTATCGTTCCTGCAACCTGTTTTCCTTCTTTCCATACTGCGAACCTTACATCATAAATTGATGGTTGAGTTCTCAAAACAACATAAATAGTTAGCTCTTCGGGAAAAACTCCCTTTCCGTTTGGTGGAAATATCTCAACTATTTCTGAATTTGTGCTTTTTGTTGATGTATTTTCTTGAGAACTGCTATTTCCTCTGCACGATATAAAATTCTGACCAAGCAGAATTATTAATAAAAATCTCAAAACGAAATTTTTGGCTCTTTCTCTCTTTCTTTCCGACATATTTTTCTTCACTATCATCTCCTATTATCTAATTTTTTAATAAATTCCATAATGTCTTTTAAATGAAAATTTGTCGCCTCTATTTTTTGAAGGAAACCTTTTTTGAGGTTTTTTTTCATGAAGAACAGAGGAGATGAAGCGCTTTCCTGAAAGCTTCCTTCTGTGCTCCCTCCGGGAAATCCTTGCCCTTGCAATTCTGTAATCGCAGATGGATATTTCATTTCTCCAACGAAGATTATTTCTGCCTTCCCTTCCTCTGTCCCTCCTAAAATCGCAAGGTATTCATCTTGAAGCAGGAAAGCTATTCCCCCTTGCCTTGTATATAAAGAAGAGAACTCCTTAAATCCTCCTTCTTTTGTCAACTGAAATATATCTATAAGGTATATATCTTTTGAGGGTTCAATTTTTGTTTCGGTTATAGTATTGGTCTGTTTTTTTATGTAATCTACTCCACCAAATATCACAGCTTTTCTGAAAGACAGTTTCTGAAGTGTAAAGCTCTTTTTCTTTTTGACCTGAATTTCCTCATCTCCGCTTTCTAATTTTTTGGTGTAGTTCCCCGGTATTTTTCGTGAGTATAATAATTTTAATCCGTCATTATCTGCTGTGAAGAAGAATACAAAGCCGAGGTTTCCCGCCACAAGAACTCTATCTCCAAAAGTTATAGCCTGGCACTGACCTATGCTTCGGATTCTTTCCTGTAAGTTATCGGGAGAGAAATTCAAGCTATCAATTTGATATTCATCTGCTTCAATTGTTCCGACATCAATTCTTTCTTTTTTTAATCTGAATATTTTATTTGAGTTTACTCCACCTATTATGTATATGTAGTTTTGGTTTTCTGCAAAGCATGAGCCAAATTTTCCAGCGTTATCAAGAATATATAAATTCTTTATAATTTTTTCCTCTTCTGTTGTGCTGAGGGGGAATGTCTCAATCTCTCTTTTCCATTCTCCACCTTCTCCTACTCCACCTAATATGCCTATGTTTTTTTCTGTTGAGAATGTGTAATGGAGGAATCTCGGTATAGAACCTGTAATTTTAAGGAAAAGGTTGAATTCCGGGAAAAGAATTTCAAAGTATGGTATTGGTTTGAAATTTTTGTCTAACCCTCCTGATATAACTATTTTTCCATCTTTTAGTTTTGTTGCGCTTGCGAAAACCCTTGGGAAGTTCATTGGAATAAAATCAGAAAGCTCTATCTTTTCTGTATCAAATATCTCACATGTGCGCAAGACAGTTTTTTTCTCGGTATCAATACCACCGCATATCAGGTACTGTGAAATTTTGTTATCTATATTTTCATATAATTCAATAACTAATGGAAATGCTCTTTTCAGTGTTAAGTTGTAAGGGAATTCATCAGACAGGAAGACGAGCGATAGTATTCCGTTTGTTTCAGTGGTTCTTGAAGGATAGAATATTTTTGACCTGCCTATTGCTATGTTTTTATCGGAGAATCCATTTTTCCTGAAATCTTGATATATGCTCTCGCACGAGGAGGTCGGGTCGGTTTTGAAACCTCTCAGTTCAAGATAAGTTTTTTTGTCATCGTTTAGCTGTGCTTTGACACGTACAACGAGTTTGCCCTGTCTTATATTGATTTTTATATCTTCGTTCTCTGCTTTTCTCCATTCCCCTTCTTTTTCTTGGACTTCAAGGTTGTTTATATCTGCGGTGTCTTGTTTAGATAGGTCTGCTGTGAAAAACCCTGACAATACTATAAAAGGTTTCAGTTCTTCGAACTTTATCATCTGAACCGAAAAGCAGTTTATCTCTGTTATTCTTTTTGTGTAGTATATATTGAAGGTGAATTCTTTCAGGGATTTTTCTTCTTTTTTCCCTGCTCCTTTACAACCTAAAATCAAAGAAAAATAAAAAAGGATTGATATGCTCAGGAGAAAGAACGGAATTGATATATAAGCTGTATTTATTCTCGGTTTATTCTTGATTTCGGAGGGACTTTTTATGGTGAAATTTCTTTTTCCCGTCTTTGTATTTTTTGTTATCATTCTGATACTTAAATTTTTCCCTCTATTTAATTTTAATATCTTTTGATTTCACTTTTCATTTTATTTTTCTCTTTAACGCTTTATTAATTTATATCTGATTTTTGCAACTGCTTAATTTTTATTTTGTCAGCTTTTTATATCAAATTCCAACTTTCTTATAACCTCTATTTGCTCTTAAATTTTCTCTTTTGATTCCAGAATATACTGAAGGATTTTTTCTTTATCTTTTGACATGATGAGTTTTTGAAGTTTTTTTATTTCTGATATAAAAATATTTATTGCTTTTGAGACGAACTTTGAGTTTTCTGCAAATATGTCAGCCCACATTTCTGCTGGGCTTACAGCGACTCTTGTTATGTCTTTGAAACTCCCTCCCATTACTTCCTTATTTTTCATTCTTGCTTTGAAAGATGCTTGGACTACCGAAAAAGCTATTGCATGCGGAAGATGAGATATAAAAGCCAAAAGCTCATCATGTTCGCCTGGTTCAAGATACATAACTTTTGAGCCAACATATTTCCATATTTGAGAGATTTTTCTCTTTGAGGTTTCGTCTGACCAGCCAGATATTATGCATATTTTGTTTTCAAAGAGTTTTGGGTCAGCGCTTTCTAATCCGCTTTTTTCTGTTCCCGCTATTGGATGAGCTCCCGCAAATCTGAACCCGTATTTTTTGCATATTTTAGCAAATTCGCTCTTTACACTCCCGACATCTGATACCACCCCTTCAAAACCCCTTATTTTTTTCAGTATCTCGTTGTATAGTCCAAGATGAGTTGAAAGTATTACTATATCGCTTTCTTTTAGTGCTTCTCTTGTTATTTCCGTGAATCCTTTTGATATTATCCCCATTTTTTCTGCTTTCTCTACCGTCTCTTTTCTGCGGGAAATTCCGATTACTCTGTTTTTCTTTTCAGATAGAGCCCACGCCAATGAACCACCTATTTGTCCAAGTCCTATGATGCACACTCTTTCCACAAGATTAAATTATCTTATAATTAGAGAGTTTAATTTTGATGTTATCTGAAAATTTCAAATTAAATCTGCCTAACTTGACTTGGTTCTTTCTGATATTTTTCTTCATTTTTACTTTGAATTTGTTTTATATTTTTTTATTATTTTTGAATTAGGAGGTGTTTTTTGAAATGAGCAGAATTAACAAATGTGTCTTTATCGGAGTGGGCATTTTTTCTTTTGCTTTTTTGCTTTTTTCCTGTGGTGGTCCAAAAAAAGTCGTAATTGATGTCTCAGTAAATGTCGAAAAACCAAAAAATATATCCGAAGCAGATTACAAAAAGTTAGCTCCTGTTATGGCTAATGTGCCTGTGAAGTCAGTTGCCCGCCTCACAGATGAAAAAGGAAAGCTTATCTCCCAAGTAGAAAAAAACCTGAACCTATCAGAAAATCTCCTCATATCTGCAAAATACGATTTTAATGTAGATGATTTCTCTAATGTCCTGAATATACAGATGAAGTCAGATAAACTCTTTGTTTTTTCCGCAGATGTTTTCAAGGGTAGCATTGAATCTTTGGAAGAAAAAAAATATTGCTCAGAAGGAGATGTTGATAAAGTTGGATATGACCTTATTTGCAAGATAACATATAGAGTAACTCCCGAGATTTCACAGAGTATTTTGAGCTATTTGGAGATAAGAGATAGCATTTCAAAAGCCACTGACGATGAATTTTGTAATTCTTATGTCTCTTCTCAAAGCAAAGTGAATTCTCTTGAACCGGAGATAAGAGATATAGCTCTATCGGACTTAAAGAATATTTACAATTCATTTATCAGGAAAATAAGAGATGAGATAAGCTCATTATCGCAAAGAGTTCTTGCTCGCGACTGCTCTCAACATCAGAGAATTCAAGCTATGAGAAAATATTTTTGTCTTATGGAGTCAGATATGAGAAATCTTGAGGACCTTGATAATTTCTGTGTTGCTCTATCTTACTATGAGGAGGGATTAGCTCTTTTATCAAAGGGTAGAAGTATTCAAGCGCTTGACAAATTCAGGCAGGCGGTCAAGGTTCGTCCATCTTTCGCTGACGCCTATATATCAATGGGAGATATATATAAATCAGAAAAAAGGTACGAAGATGCAGCAGATATGTATAAAAATGCCATAGAGTTCTCTCCATCTAACGCAACAGCATATATTAAGCTCTCTGATTCCTATGTTCTTATGAAGAAGTTTGATGAAGCGGATAGAGTGATTCGGCGCGCTATTGACATACTCGGAGAAAGAGCCGACGACTCCGTGTATTACAAAAGAGCTTTCATACTTCACGAGCTCGGAAGATACGATGAGGCAACTGAACCAGCAAGAAGAGCAATAATCATAATATCCTCAAAACCAGAAGTAAGATACGACAAAGAATTACAAAAAAACTTAGCTAAATACAAAGTTCTCCTGGGCGATATATACTCTCAAACCGGGAGAGTAGAGGAAGCAGTAAGAGAACTGAAAGAGGCACTTGAAATTGACCCGTTTTCAGATAGCGCGCTTTTGTTCCTTGCAAGAACCCTTTCAAAATCAGAAGAAAAATCGCAACTGAAAGAAGCTAAAAAATATTATGATAAACTTTTCACTCTTGACTCAGACCTCGCAAAAGATGGAAAAATAAGATATGACTACGCGCTCTTGCTCGAAAAACTTGGGGCCGAAGAACAAGACCTAATTTCAGCTTATGAAAATGTCATCAAGTACGATAGAGAAAATCCATCTGCTTACATAAAGCTTGCAAATCTATATGAAAAGAAAAAAGGATACGAGAGCTTGGCAGAAAACATGTACAAAAACGCATACGAGAAAGCAAAGACCACCGAAGAAAAAAAGAAATACCTTCTTGATTATATAAGTTTCCTATCAAATACTGCTAAGTACGATGTCGCTAAAAAGCTCGCAGAGGACTTCCTCAAAACCAACAGAGAAGATAAAGATGTCAAGCAAAAATATAATGAACTCAATATACTTACAGCTACAATAAATCCAGCTATCATGAGGAAGTTAGGTTTTTCACCTACCGATATTGATTCTATCTACTCTCTTTTTTCTTCTATTCCTCCTGATACCGCTTCAAGAATAGCCGAAACAGTCGGAATAAGCAAAGATGTCTTTGATAGACTTGACCCGTACAAAAAGCTTGTTGTTGTGGTTATCTATATGGATATCCTTTACGGTACAGATAAGTCATCTATATTGCAGAAATCTGAAAAATACAACGAACTTTTTGGTGGAAGGATTGATAAAAAGCTCCTTCCGAAATTATCAAAGCTCGTTTCAAGCAGTTTCGGGATAAAGTTTATGATGTGAAAAAATTACCGAACGCACCCTGGAAAATATATTTTTGAAAAATCCCTTTCACTCAAATGATATGAATAAATAAATAAAACTTCCGGAATTTTCAACGGAGGATAGAGCATATGAGGATTAAATTTGTGGTTCCACGGAGAAAGAGAAGAAAGAAGATTTTGAAGCTCGCAAAAGGTTATTACGGAGCTCAATCAAGGGCTACAAAAATAGCAACTCAATATGTCATAAGAGCTTTACATCACTCTTACACCGGTAGGAAGATAAAAAAGAGAAATTTCAGGAGATTGTGGATAACAAGAATAAACGCAGCGGTAAGGCAAAACGGTTTGACATACTCAAAATTTATTTATGGCTTGAAAAAACTCGGCGTAGACCTGAACAGAAAAGTTCTTTCGCAAATAGCTTTTTCAGATACCGAAACTTTCAAAAGGATATGTGATGAGGTTAAAAGAGCGATCTTATGAATTATGAAGAAATAACCGGAGGAGGTCTTGAAAGAAAAGATTCCACTTCAAATCAAGAGGAAGTTTCAGGGATAATCGTCGTAGATAAACCAGGAGGAAAAACATCAGCTTATGTTGACAACATCATAAAGAGAAAACTCAAAGTCAAAGTCGGGCACATAGGAACGATTGACCCTTTTGCTGAGGGAGTCCTACCCGTTGCGGTGGGAAAAGGAACAAAATTTATACCATATATAACCGATACAGATAGAGAGTACATCGCACAGATTCTTCTTGGAAAAAGAACAGATACTGATGATATAACGGGAAGAACTCTCTACGAATTTGATGAACCCGAGAAAATAAAAAAAATCCCTCTGAAAGAGATTTTAGATGTTATAAAATCCTTTGAGGGAGTTATAGAGCAGGTTCCTCCGTATTACTCTGCAAAAAAATATATGGGAAAGCATCTTTATGAATGGGCAAGAGAAGGAAAACTAATTGAACTTCCTCCATCAAAGGTTACTATATATAGTATTGAGGTTTTATCGGTTAATCTGCCTTATGTCAAAGTGAAAATACTTTCTTCGTCTGGAATGTATGTGAGAGCTTTAGCAAGAGACATAGGAGAGAAAATTCAGATAGATGGTAAGAAAGTCGGAGGAACTTTGTATTCTTTGAGGAGAACAAGATGTGGAGTGTTTTCTGAAAAAGACGCCATTCCTCTTGAAACCATAAAGAAACTTGACAGAGAACAAATTTTGAAGCTTGTCAGAAAAATAACCCCTGATATTCTTGATAGACGAAAAATAGTGATAAGAGGTCAGGATATTCAGAGAGTCAAAAATGGCGCACCTCCGAAGTTCAAAGTCCAGGGAAGTAACGGAGAAAAAGTTATACTCTGTGATGAGAACGATAGAATAATAGCAATAGGAGAAATAAAAAAAGGAGTAATTCAGGTAAA
>JAUQOU010000004.1:0-55456 GCA_030550715.1 bacterium
GATAGAAGAAAAAATATATCAGATACTGTTTTTGCCGGGATTTTCTACAAAAAATCAGGCAGATGAAGGAGCAGGAAGAGGAGCAGGACTATATGAGGTGAAAAAAGAAATAGAAGAAAGTATGAAAGGAAAGGTGCTTGTCAAATCAGCGATAGGAGAAGGAACTACTTTCACAATAATTATACCTACAACGAAAATAGTTGTTGAGGTTGTCATTTTCAAATGGAAAGGAGAAAAATTTGCTCTTCCCCTTTCTCCTATACTAAAAACAGAGGTCTTTCCCGAGAGTAAAGATATATCTATACGCACCATTCAGGGAAGAGAAATAGTCCAGCTTGGCGGAAGAGAATATCCGCTTATTACTGTTGATGAGATTTTCGGGAGAGAAAGAGGAAATCTACCGGATAAATTCTTTATTCTTATAGTAGAAGCAGGGGAAGGAAAATACTCGGAGGTCGGACTCGTAGTTGAAGAGATAGTAGATATAAAGGACTCGGTTATGAAAAATTTTGATGAAGATATTCTTATGCTTCGGGGTATATCAGCGGTTGTTGAAGAAATAGGAGAGGATGGAACAAAAGAGATAATTCCTGTTGTAGATATAATGAGAATCCCAGAATTTATTTGATTTCAAATAATCAAAAAAACATCTTATTTTAACGAAGATTTATTATATTTATTTTTGATGGATATTTACGGAAAAGACCCATTTGAAGATCTGGAGGGAGAAATTGTTGAAGAGAGCATATGGACAAAGCCCCCCGAGGGAGAACCACAGGTCCCACTTCAAAATCAACAGCCACAGCCACAACCTCAACAGCAAGTACCTATCGTAACTCCTCAGGTAGTACCTCAGATACCTTTCCCGCCGTATCCTTATCCTTATTATCAGTATCCGCCAGCTACTCCCACTGAACCTCAGCTAAAAGGAGAGAGAGTGGAAAGAGAAAAACCAAAAGATTTAAAAAAGAAAACCGAGACCGCGGCAGTAAAAAAAGCTTCCTACATGCTTAACTTCAAACTTGGAAATGAGTTCTATGGAGTTGATGTAGAAAATATCCGTGAAGTCGTCAGAGTAGTGAAAATCACCCCAGTGCCTAACATACATTACCATATCCTTGGTATAATGAACCTCAGAGGGAAAATATTTCCAGTTATATCTTTGAGAAGGTTCTTTGGTATGGAAGATGTTGATATAGGGAAAAAAAGTAAGATTCTTGTTGTTGAAGATGAGGAAGAGGGTATTCATGCAGGTGTGCTTGTAGATGATGTCAGCGAGGTGTCTTTATACTATGTTGATGAACTTGAGCCAATCTCTTCAATAAAATTCTCCGGCTCAAAGTATGCAAGAGGAATTCTGAGAAAAGATGATAATCCAATAGTCGTGATAGATATAAGAGAGATTTTGCGTGAATCCCTTCTTACATACTTTTGAATCTCATATATGAGTGGTAAAAGAAAATCTTGGATTAAATCTCTTGCCCTTATATATATACTTTTCTCCTTTTCTTTATTTTCATGTAAGAGGGTGGAGAAAAAAGTTTTGTCCGACGAAGATTTTTTGGCTCCTTTTGGGCAGGGAAGTTTTTCTCTGCTTGACTATATAAAAAACTATTCCGTCCAGAGAGTAGAATATGAAAAGCAATTTTGGTTTTCCAGCGAAGATAAAAAGATCGTAGTTCACTCTCCTCAGAAGGTCTCTAAAATAACCATACGCGATATTGAATACGAAATCCCGGAAAAATGGGAAGGATATGTTATCAGAATAGATTCGCCTGACTTTGACTTTGCGATATTCTATTGCGATATTGATAAGATGGTTTGTGAAGGTGCAGAAATTTTGAAACGAGGTATAGAAGACGAATACTTCTTTGTTGTTACAGCCGGTATGTCTCCTTTTATATTTATTTTTGAAGTTCAGCAAGGTGTGGGGAGTGGGGGATTCTGTTTATTCGGCTCTTGCGGACAGTATTTCATTATTCCGAGGTTTTACATCTGTCCTGAAAATAACGCTCACATAATTTGTCAAGCAGATGAGTTCTCTTACAAAGAACCTCTTGAAATTTCCCAGAATTCTCTGACAGATTACACAATTTCTGTTCAGGCAAATAATGGGACCGAAGTTTTTCAGAATGAACTTACAATAAAGGTCGTAAAGATTGGGAAGAATAATTTCTCTTTGTATAATGTTCTTTACGATTTTGGTGATGGTGGTTTTACACAGAGGAAACTTTCCTTCTACTCTGAAATGATTTATGATGTTGAGCTATCTATTTCAGGTAAGCTTTATTTTTGCAAATCGGCTCAATATTATTCTCCGCAGATTGATGTTTTGGGATGCGATGGTAAAGGAAATTGCTGGAAAGGTTTTGCAGAACTGCAAGTGGGTGAGGGTGGAATAGAGGAGAAAGAAGTTAAAGCACATCAGGCAAAATTTTTAATACCTTCTCCTTCTGAGATAACCCATTTGAAGATAAAAAAATATCATCCGGAAACAGAAGGGGTTCCTCTTTCCTGCCCTAAATGAAAAAAATCAGTTTAGGTTTTCTCTTTTTTCTCAGAATTTTTTTTCTCCTACTTTTGTTTTACCTGCTAAAACCCTATCCCCGACTAATACAGAAAAATCCCAATCTTCTGGTATGAGCAAATCAACTCGTGAGCCAAGATAAATCATTCCTATTCTTTCTCCCTTTTTTACAAAATCACCTTTTTTTTTGAAGATGGATATTCTTCTTGCTATTGCTCCTGCTATTTGTATCAGAACTATGTCTTTACCTTCGGGTGTTTTAAGCCACCAGAGAACACGGGAGTTTTTTTCAGATTTTTCGAGAAAAGCTCTTTCAAATCCACCTTCTTTTTTTTCTATTCCAAGAATTTCAGCATCGTATGGGGCTCTGTTTACATGGACATCAAATGGGCTCATAAATATTGCGATTCTTTTCATCTTTTTTTCTGAAATTTGCGGGAAAAGTTCTTTTATTTCTGTCTTATTTATTTCAATTTCGTCTTTTATGAAAACCTTCCCATCTGCTGGCGAGATCAAAGATTTTTCCGATAGGTCTTCGGGAATCCTTTCGGGATCTCGGAAGAAGTTAAGGAGGAAAATGATTAAGATCAAAAATGGTATTACCACGAGAATATTTTTTGTAAGCAGAAGAGAAATTACAGTTATGGATATTGCGATTGAGCCAGGAAGAAGGAACTCTTTTCTTATTTTCATATAATCACATATTTTGATTTTTCAGACAGGGAGTTCAAGATTTTCAAATTTGAGTATGCCGAGTTCTTCGTATCTATTTCTTATATATTCGGGCAGTAGCCCGAGTTTTTTGAGGTTTGGGACAACTCGTGAGAACATGAGGATAAGGAATTCTTGGAATATCGGGGATTTCTCAACGGTCTCTTGCATTTGATGTGTGGGCAAACCGACATCTTCCCAGACCATAGACATATCGGTTATTCTGTTTCGGAGCGCGACGCAACCTTCGTATGCAAACTCTACTAACTCCTTCTTTTCTTTTTCGGGAAGCTCGTTTATGTGTTCTTTTAGAGATAGAACTCCAAACGCGACATGTCTTGCTTCATCTTTCATAACATATCTTACTATTTGGACTCCAAGCGGTTCTTCTCCGAATTGTTCCAGTGTTCCGAATATTCCCATTGCCAGTCCTTCAACGAGTATTTGCATTCCGACGAACTTGAAATACCATCTTGATTCAGACAGTATGGTTCGGAGAAGCGATTCAAGGTGAGGTGATATAGGAAATTCTTTTTCCATTTTTTGTGTGAGGTATTTATGGAAGACCTCTACATGTCTTGCTTCGTCTATCACTTGTGTTGAAGCGACAAGTTTTTCGTCGTATAGTGGAGCGCAGGAGACAAGCTGGCTTGCTACAAGTAGTGCTCCCTGTTCTCCGTGCAGTATTTGAGACATTATCCAGCTTATCTGTGATGTTGCCAGGTTTATTTTCTCTTTTTCGTTGAGTTTTTCCCATATCTCCTGGAAAAGCAGTGGAGGGAGTTGAGATGTTAAAGCCATTTTTTCTGTATCAATTTCTATTGACCAATCTATGTCTTGTGATGCGTTCCACTGTTCTTTTTTTGCTTTTTCGTAAAGGTCAAGGAGTTTTTCTATTTCCGATTCGTATGAATAAACCCATATTGTGTTGAATAAAGTTTTTATTGCTGAAACCTCTGTTTCTTTATTTAAAACTTTTATTTTTTCTCTTTTTGCTCTCTCGTCCATATCTTTTCCCTCCTTTTTAATTTTTACCTACCGTATGGTAGATTATAAATCTACTAAAATATTAATATTTTTCACGAAATTTTGTTGAAAATTGAAAATTTTTGAGATAAAAGATTTTTTTAGATGAAAAAATCTATAATGCAGAAGAGAGATTTTTCAGAACTTCCCCGAAAACAGACCTTACAACTGACTCAAACTCCTCTATTTTTATCTTCTCAATTTTTGATTTTCCGAATTCTTCAAGAAGAGTAAAGTTTATTTCATCTCCTCTTGTTTTCTTGTCAAGTTTCATTGAGCTGAAAAATTTTTCAGAATTGATGTTTTCTAATCTTTTCAGAATGATTTGAGCTTTTTCATTGAAAAATTGTCTGAATATCTCAAGACACTGAGGGAATAGGTTTTTAGAGAGTATCATGTCGCTGATTTTTGTCTCAACGAGTATCCCAACAGATACTGCAAATCCATGAGGTATTGAGAAGTTCAGAGCAGATTCCAGTGCGTGTCCGATTGTATGACCGAAGTTAAGAAGCATACGAGTTTTCTTCTCCTCCTTCTCGTCTTCTGATACTATTCTGGCTTTTATATCTGCGCACTTTGAAACAATATATTTTAGGGTTTGGGAATCCCTTTCAAAAATTTCTCTTCTTTTTGACATAAGAAATTCAAGCAGTTCTTTTTCAAGTGAAACAGAGTATTTCAGTACCTCTCCGAGTCCTGAAAGGAAGTCCTCTTCGGGAAGAGTTTTCAATATGCTTATATCTGAAATGACTATTGAGGGTTGATGAATAATTCCCACCATGTTTTTTGCGAGTGAGGTGTTTATTCCTGTTTTGCCACCAATAGATGAATCAACCTGAGCAAGCAGTGTTGTGGGTATATTTATGTAGTTTATCCCTCTCAGATACGTTCCAGCGACGAACCCTCCGAGGTCTCCAAGGACTCCACCGCCAAGGATTGTCAAAAAATCGTTCTTTTTTAGGTCTTTATCTGCAAGGAAGTTCCAGAGAAATATCGCATAGAAGGCATCTTTTGTGTTTTCTCCGTCTGGCAGGTTTACGCCATGGAGTTCAAAGCTTTCGGAGAGAAATCTGCTCACAACCTTTCCAAGATTTTCCTCCCCGTATGGCACTTCTTTTATTGAACTTGTTGATATCAAAAATGTTTTTTTTGCACTTTTGAGTATCCTTTTCAATTTTTTTCTGATAAATTCTTTCAAATTTTCATCTTGGAATAAGTTCTCACCTACAATTACATCGTAAGACCTTTCTGCAAGATTGACTCTTGAAAAGTGTATCTTTTCGGCAATCTTCAAGAAATCTATGATTTGCTTTATAGTTTCCTCTTTTGGTATGTTTGTTGTGTCAATGTAAAAATCTGAAATTCTGTACCATTTTTCTCTTTCTTCAAGGATTTTTTTGATTTTTTCAAGGGGGTTATCTCCTTTGAGAAGTGGTCTTGAGTTTTTCGGGATTCTTTTTAATATTTCTTCTGGTTCTGCGTAGAGGCATATTACTATTCCCTTTTCTCTTATTTTGTGGAGGTTTTCGGGATTAGTTATCGCTCCGCCCCCGAGTGATACTACGATTTTTTCTTTCTCTTGTGAATCAACGATTTTTTGAATTACTTGATTTTCAAGGTTTCTGAAATATTTTTCTCCTTTTTCTTCAAAGATCTCTGGAATTGTTTTCCCTTCTTGTTTTTCTATGAGTTCATCTGTATCTATGAATTCCGAGTTGATTTTTTTTGCAAGTTCTTTCGCAGCAGTTGTCTTTCCAGCTCCTGGTGCTCCTACGATAAATATCTTTTCTACTCTCATATTAGATGTAAGTTTTCTTCTCAATTTTCAAGGTCTGTGTGAAAAATTCTATCTTTTCAGCGGTTTTCTCATAGTGCATGTTTCATCTTTTGTATGCCAGTAGCTTATCTTTGACTCCTCAAAAGCCCTCCAGCAGAGCATTACTTCCTCACCATCAACTTCTGCTGGAAAATCTACTCCACCTTTATCAATATCTCTCAGGATCACTCCATATTTTTCAAGGTTATTGAAGAGTTCTCGGAGTTCCTTCCTTGTTTTTATCGTTCTGTCAAGGACTCCTTCGGTATCGTATGGGTTGTTTCTGAAGTTTATGACGAGTTGAGCCGAGTCAATAAGGCATTTTGTATATTCTTTTCCCTTATCTCTTATGTCTTTCAGTATTGGTTTAAGTTCTGGTATCAGTGATTCAGCTTCTTCTATTGAGTATAATTTCAATTTTTTGCTATAAGTGGCGACGGTGGGATTCGAACCCACGACACAGGGCTTATGAGACCCCTGCTCTACCTCTGAGCTACGTCGCCATATAAATCTATAAATTAATCAGAAAGAAAAAAATGGAAGAATTGTTAAAAAATCATATTCCCAATCTCTCCTTCCTCTGCTTCCTATTTTGAGGAGAAATCTCCTGCGGATAGTCAAAAAGAGGATTTTTCATTTCTTCGTTTTCTTCGTTCATATTTTCTTCTTCTTGTTCTGGCTCTATGTTTTCATAACCTTTTTGCCTTCCGAATGGGGGAAAACGAGGTGTTTGAAACTTTTTAGTTTCTGGATTGCTTTTTTCTTCCTCTTCTTCTATTCCGAGCATAAAGTTATTTATTTTCTTTGCCTTGTCGGGAGGTAGTAGGGAAAGAATTTTTCCAGCTCTTTTTTCTTCAATGTATCCAAGAACTTTTGCTGCTGCCTTTTCATCCATAGATGATATTATTTTTGCAGCATCTTCTGGGGGTGAGCTTGCTACAATTTTTGCCATCTTCCTTATCGTCTCCTCGTCAAATTTTTTCTCAACGGTGGTCTTTTTTTCTTCTCGGAGTTCAGAAGTTTGCCTCTGTCTCAAAATTTCTAAGAGTGATTTTATTTGATTTTCGTAGCTTTGTATCACAGAAGTCATGGCATCTGAAAAAAGTTTTTTGAGTTCCTGAATTTCTTTTCTTTTTCCATCCTCTAAAATCTTTATTTTGTTCTCGTAGTCAGCTGATATTTCGCTTATTTTTCGCTCGTAGCTTTTTATCTGATTTTCGTATTCTCTTTTGATTTTTGCTATTTCGTTTTGTAGGTTGCTTTTAAGATTTTCTTCGCTTTTTTTCATTTCTTCTATTTGTTTTTTATATGCTTCTTCGTTCTTTTTCAACTCTTCTATTTTTGCCCTATACGATTTTTCTATTTCCGAAATTTTTTTATCGGTTTCTGATTTTACCTCTGCAATTTTTTTATCACAATCCCTTTTTATTTCTGATATTGCTTTCGTGGTCTGTTCTGACCAATCTTTTTGAGCTTTCTGTATTCGGTTTTGACATTCAGATTCAACTTGAGATATTCTCCTTTGAAATTCTGATTTGAGGTTTTCTATCTCTTTTGCCTTTGCCATTTCAAGATTTTTCACTTTATCTTCTGATTCTTTTTTGAGCTGTGACATTTTATTTTCGTATTGAGATATGATTTGGGATATCTTTTCTTGAAATGAGATGTTCATCTTTGATCTTTCTCCTTCAAACTTTACTCTTTCTTCCTCAATTTTTTTCAGACAGAGTGTTTCGACTTCTTCTATTTGTTTTTTGAATTTCAGAGCAGAAGAAAATTTTGATGATAGCTCGTTTTCAAGGACTTTGAGATAAGCTTCGCGTTTTGCTATTTCTTTCTCTTTTTTTTCAAGTTCTCTCCTCTTTGTTTCAAGGGACTTTGCTAAGTTTTCAAGAGATTGCGGAGTAAAGATTATCGTGCACTTTTCAGAGGGGGAGGGTGATAAACCTCCTCTCCTTTCTTCCATAATCTGAGCTGAGACGAAAGACAGGAAGATAAAAAGAAAAATTGAAGTTGATAAAACCTTCAAATTTAGCTTCCGAAGGTTAATCATTTCTTCTCTCCTTGTTATTGAGCTTACTAATTTTTTATTTTCGTTTAAAATTTTTTTTACTTAATCTTTTTCTCTTGAGTTTTTTATAAGCACTATTTCGTCTGAGAATTTCTCTTCTTTTTTCATGATCGAGAGCAGTTCTCTCATTTTTATTTTTTCAAGAAGTTTTTGAGCTATTTCAAGCTCTTTTTTGGTTTCAACATATATCTCTCTTTTTTCTTCTTCAATTTCTAATGCTTCTTTGAGTTCATCTAATTTTTTTCTTTTCAAATCTCTGAGTGAATCTAAATAGTTCAGATAATTTGACACATACCATGCAGGAATTCCTTCTTCTTCTATCTTTTTTGAGAGGTCTTTTGCAGTTTTTTCCTTTTCTCTTTCTGTCTCTTCAATCTCTTTTTCTTTGAGCATTCTTTGTGATATAGCAGAGAGCAATTCTAACCTTTTTTTGTTTTCGTGTATCTTACGCACATAAACGAGGAGATTATATAATTTTTTCATACCCTATTATTTCCTTTACTAAATATTTTAGCAATTCTATGTATTTAAAACCTTTTTTTGAAAGAGCTAATATGGTTTCTTCACAGGCGGAAAGGTATCTTTCAGCTCTGCTCACATTTGACCTCAAGAGTTTGTATGTCTTCTCTTTTCCAAGAGTTAGAAGAATGTTCGGAGAGTTCATTTTTTTATCTTCTTCGACATCTTTTATATCGTCAATGGTCTGAAAAGCGAGTCCAAAGTGGTATCCGAACATATCAAGGTTTTTTCTGAGCAGTGAAACATTTTTTCTCATTTTCTCTGATTTTAATTTATTTGATTCTTCAAAGATTATAGCGGGGAGAACAGAAGATATTCTGAAAAGAGAAGAGGTTTTTTTTGATTGAATCTCAACTATGATTTTTTCTTTTTCACTTTGAGAATATGAGTTGAATTTTCCTTTTGACCAGAGGACATCTATAATTTGCCCTTCTATGACATCGCACATTTTTTCAAGAAAGAATTTTGAAGCTCTCGGGAACTGTGAGAGAGGAATTATTGATTTTGAAAGGAGCAGGTCTCCTATGAGAAGAGCTATTTCTTCTCCTGCTATCTTGAATATAGGGGGATTACCTCTTCTCTGGCTTGGTCTATCTATTATGTCATCGTGCACAAGTGTAAATGCGTGTGAAAGCTCTATTCCATAAGATACATACATTACGGTTTTTCTTGGAATACCGAGAGAGAGTGAGATCAGAGAAAAAAGCAGAGGTCGTATTCTCTTCCCAGATGACATAACCGAATTTTCTACCATTTCTCTTGTTATATCTGAAAAATTCGAAAAATCTTCTTTTAAGCTTTTGCTTATGAACTTTTCAAGCTCATCTTTAAACGATTCTACCTTATTTTCAAGGTATTTTTGATTGCGAACTTCCATAATCTATGAGTTTTTATGAACAGGAATGAATCTGTTTTTTTTTCAGTTTATTTTTTCGTTCTCTTGGAAATTTTTTATGGTTTTATTTTAATTCTGCTGGTTTTTATTATTCCTCTTCATCTTCTTTTGATTTTTCGCTCTCTTCAAGTTTGAGTTCTTTGAGTTTGTTTCTCAGAGTTCTTACTGTTATTCCGAGGAGCTTTGCTGCTCTGGTTTTATTTCCGCCAGTTTTTTCAAGTGCTTTTAATATAAAAACCTTTTCCATATTTTTTATGTTCAGGTCATCTGTAATAGGCATTTGAAATCCCGATAGGCTATAAATATTTTTCTTTTCGTAATTTATTACCTCTTTTCCTTCTGATATTTCTTTACCATCGGTTTTATTCAGATTGATGTTCTGAATTTCATAAGAAGAAAAAACAATGCTTTCGGGGGTTATAAACGATTCTTTACCACCTGTCCAGCTCAGAATAAAAGCTCTTTCCACAACATTTTGAAGTTCTCTTACATTTCCTGGCCAGTCGTATTTTAGAAGTTTCTCATATGCTTTCTCAGACATAGATATATTTACCTCATACTTTTTTGATAGCTTTTTGAGAAAGTATCTTGTGAGAGGAATTATATCATCTCGCCTTTCTCTTAAAGGGGGAATTCTTATGGGTATTACAGATATTCTGTAGAAAAGGTCTTCTCTGAATTTTCCTTCTTTCACGAGTTTTTCTATATCTTTGTTTGTGGTGCAGATTATTCTGACATCAATTTTTATTGGGTTTTGAGAATACTGACCTAATCTTTCAACCTGTTTTTCCTGAATTACTCTGAGGATTTTGGGCTGGAGATGGAGAGGCATATCTCCGATTTCGTCAAGGAGTAGCGTTCCTCCGTCTGCGAGTTCAAATTTTCCTGGTTTTCTTCTTTCTGCTCCTGTGAAAGCACCTTTTTCATATCCGAAGAGTTCCGCCTCAAGCAGGGTATCTGGTATTGCTGACATATTTACTGCCACGAAGGGTCTTCCTGCTCTTGGACTTGCTTTGTGTATGTATTTTGCGAGCATCTCCTTTCCTACTCCTGATTCTCCAAGTATCAGAACTGTTGAATCTGTTTTCGCTACCTGTCTTGCTACTTTTAGAAGATTTCTCATCGTTTCACTTCCGAATACGAATTCCCAGTCAGATTCATCTATGAGTGATTCTATTTTTCGTATCAGTTCCTCTGGGGTTATATCTCCCTTCCTTACAAAATCTGATGCTCCGAGCTTTGTTGCTGCTACTGCTGTTGGTATATCTCCAAAAGCTGTTATCATAATAAACGGAGTGGATATTCCGAGATTTCTCATTTTTTGCAGGAGCTCAAGCCCTGACATTCCCGGTAATTTCAGGTCGCACAACACAACCGAAAAATTTTTCTCTTGTAGAACTTCTAATGCTTCTTCTGCTGTTAAAGCAATGTGGACTGAAAACTTTCTTTGAAGGAAATCTTTTATTGACTTTGCAACCTGAATGTCATCTTCTACTAAAAGAACATCAATCATATTATAAATTTTATCTTTTTTTGCTAACTATATTTTTTCTTCGCGGGAACAAAAATAATAAAAAATATTCAGGAAAGGTTTAATTTTTGATTTCAAAGAAGAATAAAATTTTTATTGAAAAATTCTCATCAAGATAACTAAATTTTTTTAAGCGGAGAAGATGGTTTTTGGAGAAAAAGAAAAGAGATACAGGAGAAAAGGGAAGATAAAAATAAAAGTTGAGTTTGAAGATAAGATTTTTCACTTTGAGCTTTCTGGATGGAGGAGATATTTTTTAGCTCTACCGATAATTGCTTTCTACTTTTTAGCTATAAATTGGTTTGTATCTCTTTCTAGAATAAACGAATTGAAGAGAATGAAAAGTTTTATAGAGGGGAAAAGTGCAGATCAGGAGTTTGTTATAATGAGAGCAAAAGATTTGAGAGAAAGTATAGAGACATTGGATATGTTAAGAAGGTCGTTTGTTGAGCTCGTGAATTTGAAAGATGTTGAGGAGAATAGAAATATTTCAATCTTTGATGGAGAGGGAAACAAAAGTATTTTCTTGTTTGCGGGTTTTGATGGCTTAAATGAGAACGAGAGGAAGAACTTTTTTTACAAGATTGATAGTATAGCAAAAGATATGAAGTTTGCTTATGATAAATTGAAGGAGAGAAATTTGGTTTTTGAGTATTTTCCTACTATAAGTCCTGTGAAAGGTGGTTTTATAACAAGCGGATTTGGTTATAGGACTCATCCGGTTCACGGGAACAATCAGTTTCATTCGGGGATAGATATTTCGGTAAGTTATGGTAGTCCCGTTTATGCTACTGCGAGCGGGAAAGTGATAAGAGCGAGGTCATCCCAGGAAAACGGAAAATACATAGTAATAAAGCATATAAACAATATAACCACTGTTTATCTTCACCTATCAAGTATACTCGTCAGGGAAGGAGATTTTGTGAAAAAGGGGCAAATTATAGGGAAAGTCGGGGATTCCGGATTAGCAACGGGACCACATCTTCACTATGAGGTGACTTACAACGGGCGTCCGATAGACCCGCTTTTGTTTATAATAGAAGAATGAGCATTTTCATAAATAAGGGAAAGGATATTTTGAGAGATAAGGAAAAGGGCTTGAGCGACGAGGAACTCGGCAAAAAATATAATGTTTCCCTCAAATACATTGAAAGATTGATAGTAAAAGAAAAAGGCGTCAATATAAGCAGATTAAACAAAATAAAGAAAATCATAAGATTTGAGCCAGAGAATTTTCAGGAAGAAAAAACAAGTGTATAGAGCTTCAAGCGAAGAGGGGATTGGGCAACACATACCGGGAATTACAGAGGTAATTGGTCCCCTTACGTACCCAGAAATGTAATTTTAAAATACTCATCTCCTGGGGATCTTGTTCTTGATTACTTTTGTGGTTCAGGAACAACCGCAATTGAATGCAAACTCCTTGGCAGGAAATGTATAGCTATTGATATAAACGATAAAGCAATTGAATTGGCAAAGGAAAACTTGAATTTCAACATTCCTCCCACGCTTTTTTCAAATAAATTTGAAGTTTATGAACCAGAACTCATTGTTGGCGATGCACGGGATTTATCATTTATAAAAGATAATTCTGTTGACCTTATCTGCTCTCATCCACCTTATGCAAATATAATTCAATATACAGATGGTAAGGCAGGGGACTTATTCTTTTCTTGATGTTGATGACTTTCTTTCTGAGATGCAAAAAGTTGCAAAGGAGAGTTTTAGAGTTCTAAAACCCGGAAAAAAAATGTGCTATTTTAATAGGAGATATTAGAAGGAAAAAATACATTGTTCCTCTTGGATTTAAGCTTATAGATGTTTATTTGAGAGAAGGATTTGAATTTTACGAACTTGTCATAAAAAGGCAACACAATTGCAAAACAACTGGCTTTTGGTATGAAAAAAGCTTGAAACAAAATTTCTTACTTTTAGCACATGAATACTTGGCGATTTTTGAAAAACCATCAAAGGAAGAAAATAAAAAAGAGACAGCAAAGAATAACTTTGAATTTATTACAAAAGAACTGAAATTAACACCTGAGCTACCTGAAAGGTTTGAAACAACAAGTGTATGGATATTACCTTCTGATAATTTTGATAAAAGATTAAACGCTAATGTTCTATTGCGTTATTCTCAGGGGAATTATCTGGTTTTAGATTTTTCAATCAATGAAAGTGAATTTTCAAGCGAAAGAGCAGAAGAATTGATGGAGTTAGACCTTCTGTTTATCAAATCATCGTTTTTATCGGAAATTCATGTTTCTAAAAGTATGGTAGAGAAGTTCTTAGATGAGTTAAAAAAACTTGTTTATAATAAATTGCCCTTTGTAAAAGATGGAGGTTATTTGGTTGTTCAGGTCAAAGATGTCAGAATAGGAAAATATATAGAGCCAATAGCTAAAAGAGTTATTGATACACTTTCTACAAACTCTCTGAAAATTAAGGAAATTGTGATTGCGGTCCCAGATGTTTCAATTTATTCTTAAAACAACTCGGAATACCTCTCAATCGTTCATCAATACTTACTAATTTACGAGGTAAGGAGATGAAAGAAATAAGACCTGGTGAAAAGTGGAGAGGCAAAAGGATATTAGAGATGACTCCTAAACATGCTCATTTTTTGATAGATTTTTATGGGAAGCGGTGTAATAATAAGGAAAAAGCTGAAAAGTTGTTTGAATCAATAATTAGAATATGGAATAATTGAGGATATTGACGCTGTTCTTATGGATTTAGCGAGCTTTGAATTTCCAGGTTATCCAATAGATTACATACTTTATGATTTAAAGTGGATTTTAGAGCAAGAAGATATCAATTTCAAAGGACGACCGCAAAAGAAGCAAGAAGAAATAAACAGAGTTTTTGAATGTCTCAATATAACTGTACCACAGAACAGAGAGGGAAGTCATCTTGCTATTGCGATGTTTGGAGAAATTCTTCTTGGAATTCATCCAGTGGAAGCATTAATAAAAGCAGGTCTTGATATAAAGCCAATCAAGAATTTGAGAGGGTAAGATTTTTTTACTAAATTACCTCGCTTGCTGTGATTTAGCAGAATGATTTGCTACTTATTATTTTTCTTTTCTTCGGTTTTTATTATTATTCCGAGTTCGTCAAGTTGTTTTTGGTAGACCTCAGACGGCGCACCGGTGATATGACATATACCACTTTGGCTTTTCGGGAAAGGAATAACTTCTCTTATGCTTTCTTCTTCTGCCATCAAAGCCACAAGACGGTCGAGTCCCAAAGCTATACCCCCATGAGGAGGAGCCCCGTATCTTAAAGCGTTTATGAACCATCCAAACCTTTCTTCAACTTCTTCATCAGACAGATTGAGTATTCTGAAAATTTTTCTCTGAAGCTCGGGGCTGTGAATTCTTATTGAGCCCCCTCCTATTTCTTCTCCGTTAAGAACAATATCATAAGCTCTTGCTCTTACTTTGAGCGGATCTGATTCGAGAATTGCAATATCTTCTTCTTTGGGTGATGTGAATGGATGATGTTCTGAAACAAATCTTTTTTCTGTCTCATCATAGGAAAAGAGGGGGAAATCTACGACCCATACGAAATTGAATCCTTTTTTGTAAAATCCGAACTCTTTTGAGATTATTTTCATCACTCTTGATATTATTGAACGTGCTTTTCCTTCTTCTTCTGCTACTGCGAAGACAACTCCGTTTTTCTGGCATATTTCTGATATTGATTTTTTTTCTTCTTCTGATAGAAATTTCATAATTGGGCTTGCGGAGATCTCTCCGTTTCTGACGACGAACCACATAAGCCCTCCTGCTCCCATGCTCTTTGCCTCTCTCTCTAATGAAACAAGTTTTGACTTTGAAATCTCAATATCTTTTACACCAAAGCCGAGTACTTTTCCTTCGTTTTCTATAACTCTCCTTATGAAATCAAGCTTGCTTCCAGAGAAAATTTCGGTGAGGTTTTGGATTGAAAATGGTATAGATATGTCGGGTTTATCTGTTCCATATTTTTCAATTGATTCTTTGTATGTGATGCGTGGGAATGGAATTTGAAGTTCAATACCGAGTGATTCTTTAAAGACAAATTGTATTAGTTCTTCAACGGTTCTTATTATATCTTCTTCTACTACGAAAGACATTTCTATATCAACTTGTGTGAATTCTGGCTGTCTATCTGCTCGCAGGTCTTCATCTCTGAAACATCTTACTATCTGGAAGTATCTTTCAAATCCGGCTACTTGAAGTATTTGCTTGAAAAGTTGAGGAGATTGAGGGAGGGCGTAAAATTTCCCTTTGTATATTCGGGAGGGAACAAGGAAATCCCTCGCTCCTTCGGGAGTGCTTTTTGTTAAGAAAGGAGTTTCAATTTCAATGAAACTTCTGCTCCAGAGAAACTCTCTTATCTTGCGAGATACAAGATGTCTCAAAAGAATGTTGCGTCTCATTTTCTCTCTTCTGAGGTCTATATACCTATATTTGAGCCGAATCTCCTCAGAAATTTCTTTTTTATCTTTGGGAGAGAATGGGGGATGTTCTGATTTAGATAAAATATCAAAGTTATCAGCTATGATTTCAACTTTTCCTGTACTTATATTTGGATTCTCTGTTCCTTCTGGTCTTCTTTCAACTTTTCCCTCAATTTTCAGTACCCAAAAGTCCCCTATTTCGTCAAGTTCTGAAAGCTTTTGTGGTGGTATGTTAGAAGGTCTGATGACTACCTGGACCTTTCCGCTCATATCTACGAGGTCTAAAAATTTCACTCCACCGTGATCCCTTATGCTTTCTACCCATCCTGCCAGTTTTATTTTTTTCCCTATGAGTTCTTCTGATACCTGACCGCACCCTATATCTTTACTGTGAGTAGATAGAGAAGAGTTTATGACCTTTTTTATGACTTCTTGCAAACTTATACTCTCAGTTGATGGAATTGATTTTTTGACTTCCGAACCTTCTGCCATAAATTAAAGGATTATCATTTGATAACTTCGCTTTACTTTTTGCAATCAATTAGTGTATTTGCAAATTTTACAAATATCTTCATTGACTTTTTTTAAATTATCTGAGTATATGCTCGATTTTTTCAAATGACTCTTTTTCAAGAAGGTAAATTTCGCCTGCCAATTTTTTTGGTATCTGCATATCTTCTTTTTCTACTTTCGGTTTTTCTGATAGTTCTTTTAGCTTAAAGGCAAGTTGTCTCCACTTTTCAGCAGATTTGAGCATAATCTCGCCTGCTTCTTTCAAAATTTCTCCTTCTTTTCCTCCTAAGATTTTAGACGAATCTTTCAGAAAATCTGAGTACATATATCTGAAAGAACCTCCTCCTGTCCCTCTTCTTTCTATGACTTGATAAGCAAATCTTAAAGTCCAGCTTACGTTTTTGGATTCAGCCCACATTTCAATAGTATCTGCGAATTTTCTCATAGCTTTTAACCCCATGAAATCCTGCTCTACTTTCAGCATTCTGAAAACGACCTTGCTTATAGATTTTATTATGCTTTCCCGATCAAACTTCACATAAAATTTTTCTACTGGCATTATGTGGTTTTCAAGTTCAAAAAATGCAATTACTTTCTCTGGTGGGTTCATAGCATTAGCCAAATCTTTTTCCGATACTTTTTGAGGTTCTTGAAAAGAGCTATCTGAGACAATAAAGTTTGTCCCGTTTTCTGTCTCTTCGTATCCGAATATAACGAGTTCGTGTCCCGGAAAATGAACTGGTTTAGGGTAATAAGGGAGATAGTAGAGGTCTGTTCTTGCTAAAACTGGCACTTTTTCATCTATATATTTTTTTATTTTATCTTTGGGGAAGTAGTTATATGTTTCCCATTCCTTATCTATTCCGGAGTTTTCAAAGAAATCTTTGACGAGTAAAGGATTTCTTCCTCCGATTGAGTATTCAGCACCTCCGAATCCATTTTTCATGTAGAAAAAAAGGAGACCTGAGGCGAGTCCGAATATGTTATGTTCTTCAATATCATTTCCGTAAAACTTTGCAAGGTTCCACAGAGAAGTGGAGCCGCAGTTTTTTCCGGGAGAATGCTCAAAACCTTCTATTATAGCCCTTTTCATATCAAAAAAGATTATGGGAGAGAAGTATTTAGTTTATGAGCGGGAAAAATTCTGAATTTATGCTCCTGCTTGTTCTTTGAGTTTCTTGAGCTTTTGAGTAAGTTCAGGAACTACCTGGAAGAGGTCTGCGACTAATCCGACATCTGCTATTTGGAAGATAGGAGCTTCGGGGTCTTTGTTTATAGCTGCGATAACTTTTGAGTCCTTCATTCCTGCGATGTGTTGTATTGCTCCCGATATTCCAATTGCTATGTAGAGCTGTGGAGCAACTGTTTTTCCTGTTTGTCCTACTTGAAAGTCGTTAGGTAGCCATCCAGCATCTACAACTGCTCTTGAAGCTCCGATAGCAGCTCCGAGTACATCTGCGAGTTCTTCGGCTAATTTGATGTTTTCAGGGTCTTTTATTCCCCTGCCTACCGATACAACGATTTGAGCTTCTGTAAGTTCTGGTCTTTCGCTCTTTGTCTCCTCCAATTTTATAAATCTCTTTTTTTCGTATTTTTCGCTTATTTTTACCTCTTCAATTTGTGATTTTGAATCGACCTTTCCCGCTTTATCAAATGCGACACCTCTTACAGAGATAACCTTTATATCGCTTTCTAACTTCACGGTTGCTATGATATTTCCGGCATACATGAGCCTTTTGAATGTTTTGTCATCTATGATTTCTGTTATTTCAGACACCATTCCTGCGGATAGTTTTGCTGCGACTCTTGGAAGTAGGTCTTTACCGAATGTTGTTGCGGTTGCGATCACATATTTTTCTCCGTTATCTCTGACGATTTTTTCAATTGCTAATGCGTAGTTTTCTGCGGTGTAATTTTGGAACTGCTCCCCTCTTATGACAAACACTTTTTCTGCTCCAAGATATGAGACCTCTTCAAGAGAATTTTCATTTGGGCTGAATATAACGAGATGATATTTTAATCCTGTTATTTCTGAAATTTTACGTGCGCAAGTTACTGCCGATAAAGATGCTTTTTTGAGTTCTCCATTTCTGGTTTCAAGCACTGTAAGTATTCCCATTTTTTTTCACCTCCTTTCAGAATGGCAGAGCTTTTAGTTCTTTGAGTTTAGCTATAAATTCATCTACATCTTTGACTTTTACTCCGGCTTTTCTTGGCGGAGGTGTTTCAAGCTTTTCGATTTTCACTTTTGGTGTTAGGTCTATTCCGAGGTCTTCAACTTTAATCGTTTTTACTGGTTTTTGTTTTGCTTTCATTATTCCGGGCAAAGAAGCGTATCTTGGTTGATTGAGCCGTAGATCGGTTGTGATGATTGCTGGAAGTTCGCACTCAACAGTTTCAAGTCCGCCATCTACTTCTCTTACAACGGTAACCTTTTTTTCGTTCGGTTTGACTTCAACTTTGTATGCAAATGTTGCTTGTGGCCAGTTGAGATATCCTGCGAGAAGTTGTCCGACCTGATTAGCGTCGTCATCAATTGCCTGCTTACCCATTATCACGAGGTCTGGCTTTTCTTCTTCAACTATTTTCGCAAGAATTTTTGCTATTCCTACTTGATCAATGTATTTGCCACCTGTATCCACAAGTATTCCTCTATCTGCGCCCATAGCGAGAGCAGTTCTTATTTGTTCAATCCATTCCTGAGTTCCAACCGATACCACTACGACTTCACCACCAAACTCTTCTTTTTTCCTAAGCGCTTCTTCAACCGCTATCTCATCAAATGTATTTATAACAAACTTTATGTTTGATGTATCTATTCCTGACCCGTCTGTTTTAAGCTTTATTTTTGAATTAGGGTCGTACGTTCTTTTTATCGGGACAAGAATTTTCATGCTTTTTTACCTCCTTAATATCAAAGATTTCAGTTTATTTTTTCATTTTATTTTCTAGCTGTTTTTCTAGTTTAAAATTCAGAAAAATTTCTTATATTTTGTCGGAGAAACCCGATTTCGTAAAAGCGGTCCCGAACATCAAAACGACCTTAAATTGTCTAAAATTTTTTTGAAAGTGATAAGATTTGAAAAATTCTTCAATTCCTCATTCATTTTTTTGCTGTTTTTTATATTCTGCTCTTGTGCTAAAAATACAAAAGTTAAAATAACCTTCCCATTAGATAGCGAGAAGTATTACATAAGATTTCAGAAATCGGTACTTTTCCCTTATGATTCAGATGAGATTGACATTGAGGTTTGGACAAATTTTCAAGGTGGCGTTTCTTTTGTTGTTTCGCAGGGTTTGTTCAATATTCTTGGTGTCTTTGAAATGTCTTGCTACGATGAAAAGGGCGAGAGGTTATGCAAGATCACGCTCAATAAAGATTTATTCCCATCATATGCTGAAGGAGAGTTTTATTTTTGGTTCATTCTGGAAACAAAAAATGGTCCGTATTTCATACCGAACATGAGAATTCTCGGAGGAAAATTTTTTGATTATCTTGGAAGGATACATATTCAGAAGAGAGAGGAAATTCAAAGGTAATGTGAAACATATAAGAGAGAACTTGAAGAGATGAGGTTCAAAGATATTGCTGTAATAATTTCTCAGCTTGAAGGATTTCGCAATCCAAGTGTATTTTTGGAGCAGTATGAAACTGATGGTAATATGTGTGCATTTTTGATGGAAAAAGCGTATTACGATATTTATGGGAAGTATGTTGTTGATCTCGGATGTGGTACAGGTTTTCTTTCTTTTGCCTCTGCGATGTGTGAAGCACGGAAAGTTTTTGGTGTTGATATAGATAAGAAAGCTCTTTCGTTAGCTCTTGAAAACAAGAAAAAACTTGCTGATGAATTTGGTTTGCATCTTGATGTCGGTTTTATATGCGCTGATGTGAGAAGCTTTTATGTGAAGAGGAGATTTGATGTATGTGTTATGAATCCCCCTTTTGGAATAAAAAATAAGGGAGCAGATAGAATATTTTTGAAAAAAGCATTTGAGATAAGTGATATTGTCTGGACTTTTCTTTCAGCAAATTCTGAACCATTTGTTAAAAAGTTCTCCGAAGAAAATAGATTTGAGGTGGATTTGGTTTTCAAGGGAAAAATTCAGCTGAGGAGAAAATACTTTTTCCACAGAAAGAAAGTTGAATTTTTAGATGTTGACATTTACAGGATAAAAAGAAAATGAGGAGAAAAAATTATAATTTTTTTCTGTTTTAGAAAGCTGATTTGACTGAAATACAAAGTTTATTGTTATATATTCGGGTAAAATTGATGATGAGATTTTATAAAATCTGTCTGGGAATTCTTTTATTAGTTTTTATTTCTTCTTGCTTTCAGAAGAGAGTTTATTTACATTTTGTGCCTGAGCGATGTTCAGATGCCGCCGAGGTTTTGAAAGATTTTTTCAAAATACTAGAAACATACGATATAAGGGATTCTGATACGCGTAATATTATATCAAGCTTTTTTGAATCTGAGGAAGACAGAGATTTATTCATAGCAAAAATGACTTTTGAGATAAGAAAGAAGGAAGCTTTCTATGGGAATATAGTAGAATATAGTATTTTGAGTTCAAAATTTTTTCCGGAGCAGAACAGATGCGATTTTGAGGTCTCTTTTGTGGTCAGAAAAAAATATCCTCTCGGAGATGTGAAAATTATAACAACTTTATCTTTGTTCAAAAGTTCAGAGGACGGAAAATGGTTTATTGAAAAACCAGATTATGTCGGAGATATAGAGAGAAGAGATGAAAGAAAATTTCCCGATAGCATTTACTATTAATAATATATGAGCTATAAAGATATAGTCCTTTCCGCTCATCAGCCACAGTATATGCCATATCTTGGATATTTCCACAAGATGAAAAACTCCGATGTTTTCGTCATATTAGATGATGTTCAGTTTAAAAAAAATGAATGGCAGAACAGAAACAGAGTCAAGGGTAAAGATGGAGAGGTTTGGATTACAGTTCCCGTATTCCATAAATTCGGACAGAAAATAAACGAGGTCGTCATAAGAAATGATATTCCTTGGCAGAGAAAAAACAAAAACACAATAATAACATACTACTCGGGAGCGAAGCATTTTCATCTTTTTGAGAGGTTTGATTTTATCTGGCAAAAAAGATACGAAAGATTGATTGATGTGAATATGGATTCAATAAATGTAATAAGAGATATTTTGAAGATTAACACACCGATATTTTTTTCGTCTGAACTCAAAATAAATAAGACAAAAACAGATAGGTTGGTTGCTATCTGTAAGGAATTTTCTGCGAAGTATTACCTATCGGGAAAAGGAGCGAAGGGATATCTTGAAGAAGACAAGTTCAGAAAAGAAGGAATAGAGGTTATATGGCAGGATTTTAATCATCCTGTTTATACTCAGTTGTGGGGAGATTTTATTTCCAACCTTTCTGCGATTGACCTTATACTGAACGAAGGTGAAGAAGGAAGAAGATTTTTGGAGTAGCCGGTGATTTTTGAGTATTCTTGGCTCTTTTGCTCATTTCAGTTTTTCTCCAATAGTTCAACCACCTTTGGCAGAATTTCTCCCGCCTTACCATTTATGTGAATAAGAAGATCAGAAAAAGGTGTTTTTTCTATATTAATTTCTATCACTTTTTTCCCTGATGATATGAAGTATTCAATAAATCCAGCCGCTGGATAAACCACTCCTGATGTCCCAACAGATAAAAGAAGGTCTGCCTCTTTTACTATTCTTGCAGATTCTTCGATAATACTTTGAGGTATCGGTTCTCCGAACCAGACAACATCTGGTCTCATGATATTTCCGCATTTTTCACATCGGGGGACTTCTTCATAAATTTCTTCGCTGTATCTTTTGAAATCACAACTTATACATTTTTCCCTGAAAATATTCCCGTGAAACTCTATCACTTTTTTTGAGCCGGCTTTGAGATGAAGACCATCTATGTTCTGCGTTATAAGATAAAATTTTTCTTTTTTTATACTTTCTATTCTGGCTATTGAGTAGTGTCCAGCATTTGGTTTAGCTTGCTTTATTATTTTCCTTCTCCACGAGTACCACTGCCATACAAGTGAGGGATTTTTATAGAAAGCTTGTGGTGTTGCGAGTTCTTGCGGAGAGTATTTATTCCACAAACCATCTTTACCTCTGAAAGTCGGTATTCCTGACTCTGCTGAAATTCCTGCTCCTGTAAGTACTACAACGAAATTGCTTTTTTTAATCAGTTCTGCTGAAACATAGATTCTCTCCTCAAAATCTTCTCCGTTCATAAAAATAAAATTTAGATTTTTGAAAATTGTCTGTTGAATTCTTTTATTTTTGTTTTGTTATTTCTTTGAGACAGTTTGAGTTTTTTATTTGAGCGAAATTTTCTTTAAAATTTGAATTCTATGGAGGAGAAATTTAAGCTTTGGGGTGGTGTCTTCTCAAAGGAAACTGCGCGGGAGCTGAGGAGTTTTCTTGACTCCTTTGACTTTGATAAGGAGATTGTCGAAGAAGATATAGATGTCACTTTGGCTCACGCTTTTGCTTTGGGTGATATGGGGTTTATAAGTTCTTCTGCTCTGAAAAGTATCTTTGAAAGCAGAAAGAAAATTGCCGAATATGTGAGGAATACAAAAGAAAAATTTGAAGATGTACATTCAGCGATTGAGTTTTTTATAACGAAGGAGTTAGGCGAGGAGGTTGGATTTAATCTAAGGGCTGGAAGATCAAGAAACGATGAGGTCATAACTTCGCTATATCTTTGGGTCCTGCGTAGATCGGCAGATATTATATCTCTTTTCAGAAGTGTGGCAGATTCAATTCTTGACTGTGCTGAAAGGAATATAGATTATATAATTCCATATCTCACGCATACAAGATACGCTCAACCTGTTCTTTTATCTCATCTTCTTCTCTCTTATCTTTCATACTTTTTGAGATGTGCTGATAGATTTTTTGGAGCAATAAGAAAGTTTGATGTTTGTCATATGGGAAGCGGGGCGGGAGCTGGAACCTCAATAATATTTGATGTTCAAAAATATTCCGAGCTTCTGGGGTTTTCAAAGGTCTCGTCTAACAGTATAGATTCGGTCGGAAGCAGAGATAATATTGCTGAACTTATTTTTTCATTCACTTCATTTTCAATACTTTTTTCAAGGATTGCAGAAGATATGATATTCCTTTCTTCTGATGAAGTTGGTTTTGTAGAGTTAGGTGAGGAGATATGTACGGGTTCAAGTATGATGCCACAGAAGAAAAATCCAGATACTCTTGAACTCATAAGAGCAAAGTCATCTCAGTTTTTAGGATTTTTGGTCTCTATTCTCACTCTGGAAAAAGGTCTGCTTTCGGGATACTCAAAAGACCTCCAGGAAGACAAAAAAATACTTTTCAGTTCCTGGAAAGAATTCTCTCTTATGCTTGAGGTTATGCCTTATGTTTTCAGGAACATAAACGGTAAGAAAAAGGAGTTCCCTTCTTATATTCTTGCGACAGATATTGCGGAAAAACTTTTCCTTGAAAGAAAAGGGAGTTATAGAGAGATACACAGAAAGATAGGTGAGAGCATCAAAAAGTCATCTAAATTACCGATTGAGATTTCTGTTGAGGAGTCGGTGAATCTCAAAAGGTCTCCTCAGAGCACAAATCCAAATATGGTCAGAGAGAAAATCAACTTTTACCGGAGATTTATCAAGCAAAATTTTACTTCTATGATGAGATTTGTTTCAAGATTTTCAGCTTATGAATTTGAAAGAAGAGCAAGAAACCTTCTGAAATTGTTGCGCTGATCTGAATTCCGTGATTTCAAAATTTTTCTGAAAAATTTTTCACTTTATTATCAGTTATTATGATGTAAAGAAATTTTTTCAAAGGTGGTATATTTATGCGAGAAAAACCAAATATAAATGCTCAGAAAGTTCTTGCTATTTTCTCTTTCACTCTTTTTGTTTTGACCGGTATTATTTATGCCGCTAATAAAGATAGTGAAAAGTTGGGAGATATAAGGAAAGTAAAAGAGAAAGAGTTTGATTTTTGGAAAGCGGTTTTCAGAGAGATTCCTTTCCCAGAAAAACCTCCTCAACCAATAAAATTCCCACACAACAAACACATAGCTCTTGGTATTGACTGCAAATTCTGTCATTATTACGCAGAAAAATCTAAGTATGCGGGAGTTCCTTCTGTTTCAACTTGTCTTGGGTGCCACAGATATGTTGCTTCTGTTATGAATAGTCCAGAAGTTCAGAAGATATTCAAATATGCCGAAGAAGGTAAGCCAATTCCATGGGTGAAAGTACACGACCTGCCTGACTTTGTGAGATTCACTCATAAGATACATGTGAATAGGGGTATAGATTGCAAGGAGTGTCATGGAGATGTTGCTCAGATGGATACAGCTCAACGAGTTGCGCCTCTTACAATGGGGTGGTGCCTTGATTGCCACAGAAAAAAGAATGCATCAACAGAGTGTTTTGCTTGCCACTACTGATATAAAAAAAGGAGTGAAATAAAAATGAGAGAGAAAGATAAAAATGTTTTGATTATGGGTGAAAATGGCAAAGAGAAAATTACAGATGGTGTTGACCTGAGAAAAAGAGAGCTCTTCAAGATTTTTGGTAAGACATCTGTTGCCGTCGGTACTCTTGCTCTTATTGAAAGTTGCACAAGAAAACCTCAGCCAGAAAAACTTCTCCCTTATCTTGAATTTCCGGAGACAGTAATTCCGGGTATACCTTATTGGTTCGCTACGACCTGCAGTGGGTGTCCTGCAAGCTGTGGAATACTTGTGAAAGTTGAAGACCTTATACCAAGAAAGATAGAAGGTAATCCAGATAATCCTTTGAGCAGAGGTAAGACCTGTGCAAGAGGTCAAGCTATAATTCATCAGCTGTTCTCGCCTGATAGAATCAAAAAGCCAAGATTGAAAAAAGCGGACGGAAATTTTGAAGAGATAGACATTCAAAGTGCGATAAAACTTCTCGCTGAAAGATTGAAATCTGCAAACCCGGAGAAAGTTTTCATTCTCACTGGAAATATAACTGGTAAAACAGAAAAATTTTACCTTGATTTTGCAAGCAAGATTGGAATACCTGCTGAAAATATAATAAGGTGGGAGAGTTTCTCTTTCGCTCCTTTGAGGAAAGCTACAAAAATCGTCTTCGGCAAAGAGACTGTTCCTGTATTCAGAATAGATAGAGCAGACCTCCTTATATCTTTCGGGGCTGACTTTCTTGACACCGGACCATCAACAGTCCTTTACTCCCGCTGGTTTGCAAAATTTCATTCTGTTGATGAAGAAAACAACTCAAAAGGAAAATTTATTTACATATCTCCGAGGAGGAATCTCACAGGTCTGAATGCTGATAGATGGATTAAAGTTAAGCCGGGAGGTGAGATATATTTTGCTATATCTCTTCTCAACAAACTTATTGAAAAATCTGCTGTAAAACACAAAGATGTAGCAGAGAGATTCAGAACATATTTGCCCGGCAAATTAGAAGAACTTGCAGGAGTTCCTGAAAGTTATGTTGATGTTGTTGTAGAGGAGATAAAGAGCTCTAAAAATCCGCTGATTTTCCCTCCTTATTTTGGAGATGAGAATTCAACATCGCTTGCTGCAATATGCCTTATAATAAACTACCTTTTGGGAGCAGTAGATAAGATTATTCTTGAAGGTTTTGAATATACAAAACTCTCCACTCCAAAAGACATAAAAGAATTTATAGATAAGGTTCGTCAGCAGAAAGTTGAAGTTCTCCTTGTACACGCTTATGACCCTGTTTTCACTCTTCCGAAATTCCTTGGATTTGAAGAAGCTCTGAAACTTATTCCTTTTGTTGTCTCATTTTCATACCACGAAGATGAAACTTCTTTGTTTGCTCATCTTGTTATTCCTGATTATCATCAGCTTGAAAAATGGGGAGACGCGGAGATAATTAAAGGTTTGGTATCTTTTTATCAGCCAGTTATATCTCCTCTTTACCCAGATACGAAGCAGACAGAAGATGTTCTGATTGAGGTTGCAAATCTTGTAAAAGAAGGAGCATTTCAGGTTCCATCTTTCAAAGATTATATCAGAGCCGAGTATGGGTTCAGCGATGAAGGTTGGGTTAAAGCTCTTGAAAAAGGAGGAATTTTCTCGGTAGACCCTGAAAACATTTTGGGGTCCGTTGATGTTTCATTGCAACCGGTAGAGCAGATAAAAGATGCGATAAAGGTGAGAAATCAAGCGAAAGGTTCTGAGGGTTCGGTTGTAATTATTTATCCTTCTTACCATCTTTATGATGGCAGGATGGCGAATTCCCCGTGGATTCAGGAATTTTTTGATGTTTCAACTCGCCTTGCTTGGAGAAACGCTCTTGAGGTTAATCCGAAAACTGCTGAAAAACTCGGTCTGAAAAATGCAGATATTGTGGAGATAACTTATAACGGCAAGAAAATAGAACTACCAGTTATAACTTATTACGGTATCGCAGAGGAAGTTTTCGCCATATCTCTTGGAAGAGGACATAAAAATTATGGACGCTTTGCAAATGAAAGAGGAGTCAATCCACTACAAATAATACCAGAATCTTTTGACGAATCAGGAGAGATATCATTCGTTTATTCTGGATTTGAGATAAGAAAAACGGGCAGGAGATTGAAGAGATTGCCTACTAATGAGGGGGTTCCGCGACAGCTCGGGAGGGAAGTTGCTCAATTTACAACTCTTTCAATCCTGCCAAAGTTGGATGCGAAGAAAAAATTCAAAGAGCTTGAAGATATAATGAAAAAGAAATTCCCGCGAGGTGATTGGGAAAAGTATGGAAGAGATTCCGCGAAGCCGAACAAATACAGATGGAAGATGGTTATAGACCTCGATAAATGCATTGGTTGCTCCGCTTGTATGATTGCCTGCCAGATAGAAAACAATATACCTTTTGTAGGTGAAGACCAAGTTATAAGAGGAAGAGAGATGACTTGGGTAAGAGTAGAAAGATACTTTTTCACATCAGATGAGGTTTTACATAGTTTGTCAGCTGAAAACCATAAAGAACATTCTGAACTGAGCAAAGACGGGGAAACCAATCCAGATAAAGTTGTTTTTGTGCCTATGATGTGTCAGCAGTGCGAATACGCTCCGTGCGAGTATGTGTGTCCTGTTTATGCAACTATGCATACATCAGATGGACTTAACGCACAGGTATACAATAGATGCGTTGGAACAAGATTCTGTGCAAATAACTGCCCATACAAGGTAAGATATTTCAACTGGCATGACTACTTCAAAAATGTTCCAGAACCCCTTACCATGGTTTTCAATCCAAGTGTTACAGTGAGATCAAAGGGAGTTATGGAAAAATGCACATTCTGTATCCAGAGAATAAAGTATGCAGAACACGAGGCGAAGGTACAGGGAAGAGATATAAAAGATGGAGAAGTTGTTCCCGCATGCGCTCAGGTATGTCCGGCAGATGCCATAACTTTCGGAAACATAAAGGACGAAAACTCAGCAGTTTCAAAAACCAGAAAATCAAAGAGAGTAAATTGGGTGCTGAAAGAACTTGGAACTGAACCATCTATAACATATCTTGAAAAAGTTTTTGTTGATGAGTTAGATAAAAAGTTTAAAGAAAAGGAGGTTTAGTTTAAATTTATGCACCAAGAAGTAGAAAAGATAAGAGTGAACATTCACGAGGGAATAACTCCCGAGGGAAAGAAATATGGAGAGCAATTTACTTATTCTGAGATTTCAGAAGAGATATATCGTGCTTCTACAAAACCATCAATATGGTATTTTTTAGGACTTGGTATATGCGTTGCTCTTGTTCTTGCTGGGATTGGAACGTTTGCTTATCTTGTGATAGTAGGTATGGGAGCGGCTGGATTTACTCCTCCTATATTCTGGATACACTTTATCGTTAATTTCGTTTTCTGGGTTGGAATTGCTCACTCGGGAACTTTGATTTCAGCTGTCTTACATCTTTTCAGGTCAAAGTGGAGAAGAGGTATTTTCAGAGTTGCAGAAGCTATGACTGTTTTTGCGGTTATGACCGCAGGGCTATTCCCTCTCATTCATATAGGAAGACAATGGTATTTTTATTTTCTTGTTCCATATCCGAACCAGAGAGAACTTTGGGTGAATTTCAAGTCAGCGCTTATGTGGGATTTTGTAGCAGTACTTACATACTTTACTGTTAGTTTGATGTTCTTTTATGTCGGAATGATTCCAGACCTTGCTACTTTCAGAGAAAAAGCAAAAGGAATAAGAAGAACAATTTATTCAATTTTATCTTTGGGTTGGAAAGGAACAGATAAGGAGTGGAGGCATTATAATAGGTCTTATATGTTTTTTGCTGCCTTTGCAACTCCACTTGTTGTATCAGTTCATTCTGTTGTGTCGCTTGATTTCGCCTCCGGATTAATTCCTGGTTGGCAGAGCACGATATTCCCACCTTACTTTGTTGCCGGAGCTATCTTTTCGGGTATGGCGATGGTTGTCACAATCATAACTCCACTGAGAAAGTTGATGAAGCTTGAAAAGTTTGTCACCGACTGGCACTACGACCACATGGGAAAAATAATACTTGTCACGGGTCTTATAGTCACATACTCTTACGCTGTGGAATTTGCTCTTGCTATATTTTCAGGAAATAAATACGAGTATGACCAGTTCATTTACAGAGCTACGGGGGATTACGCTTGGGCTTTTTGGCTCATGGTGTTCTGCAACTGCGTTGTCCCTCTTTTTATGATTTCAAAGAAAGTTAGAACAAATGTCTGGCTGATGTTTGTTTTATCTATATTTGTAAATATTGGTATGTGGTTCGAGAGGTTCAACATAATAATTATCTCCCTTTCCCACGACTTTTTGCCTTATGCTTTTGGAACTTATATGCCTCGCTGGCCAGAACTTATTATTACGCTTGCATCTTTCGGTTGGTTCTTCATGTGGTTCCTTCTCTTTGCAAAATTTTTCCCGGTTATATCTATTGCTGAAACAAAAGAGCTGGTTCCAAAACCTTTGAGAGAAAGGGGGGAGCACTGATATGAAAAAGGTGCTGGTTGGAAAATTTACATATTTAGATGACATTGAAAAAGTAATTGATGAGCTTTTGAAAGCAGGATACAGTAAAAAAGATATTTCTTTCATTTCTCCTTTTCCTGTTGAGCATATAATTGAAAAGTTGGGTGGTTCCGATAGTCCCGTAAAATATTCGGTCCTTACCGGTGGTCTTTTGGGTTTTGCAAGTGCTATCGGGCTTGTTCTAATAACCTCTCTTGCTTATATTTTACCTGTGGGTGGAAAACCTGTGGTTGCATGGATACCGTATGTCATAGTTATGTTTGAGCTGACAGTTCTTCTTGGTTCTATCTTCAATCTAATTGGTCTTATTGTTTTTTCCCGACTCCCTGATATTGTTCTTTTTATAGGTTGGAGACCATTTTTGCCATCTTTCACAGATGATAAGTTTGGTATAACTGTAAGCACAGATAGAGTAGATGAAGTCAGGGCAATTTTTGAAAGAAATGGAGCCGAAGAGATAAGAGAATACAGCTGAAACCGAAATTCATTTTATTTTGTTTTTTGAAAGAGGGGAGGAAAAAAGGAATATGAAAAGTTTATTTGTAAAAATCTCTTTGTTTGTGTCTTTGGGGATCTTTATTTTTGTAGAGAAATCGTCTGCCTGGCCTTGGTCTCGTGATATGTATCAGTCGCCTGTTTCAAAATACAGCAACGCTCCGTTGAAAGAACCGGAATCAATACCTCGCGGTGGAGTTAATCCTACTACTCTTGCCAAAAGGAAATTTCAAAATCCTGTTCTTGTAAAAAATGCTTTGTCTTCTCTACAAAATCCTGTTTCTCCTACAGAAGAATCTTTAAAAAACGGCGAGAGATTATATAGAATATACTGTCTGCCATGTCACGGAGAATCGGGTAAGGGAGACGGTCAGGTAGCGAAAAAAATGGTTCCCCCACAAGACCTCACATCAGATTATGTCAAGAGCAAATCTGATGGATATATTTTTGCGACTATATCTGGTGGTGGAGTTATAATGCCAGCTCAGAAGAAAGGTCTGAGCGAGAAAGATATATGGGACATAGTAAATTACATAAGAGTAAAGATTCAAGGTATGAGTAAAGGAACTTCTAATACTCAACAGGAAGGGGGAGGAGTTCAACAATGAAATACTTTGAAATAACAAAGGAAGAAGCAAAAAGAACTATTTTTGACTCAAGAATAAACCCTGCGTTTATAATTTTATTTGTTTTATTTTTTGCTGTATCTTTATTTGGTGCTTTTTCTGAACCAAAAAGGTTCTGGGCTATCTTCCATACAAATTTGATTTTCTTTTTGGGTATAGCACAGGGGAGCGCAGTGTTCTACGCCCTTGTTAAAACAACAAAAGGATACTGGTCAATACCTATACTTCGTATTATTCCATTTTCAATCTACCTGCTACCCGTTATCTCTTTGCTTTTTGTTTTAGAATGGATTTTAGGTGGAAAAGAAATTTTCCCATATTTTAATCCAGAAAATATAGAACATCATAGATATGGATGGCTTTCTCCTTCTTTTGTCTTTGCAAGGGACTTTATAATTCTCGTTGTTATGAATTTTTTGAGCTGGCGACTGGTTTCTCTATCTTTTTCTCTTGACGATGTTAAAATGCCATTTTTTCCTTTATCTAAAAGACCAAAGGAAAGTATAAAAAAAGAAATTGATATTTTGAGCAAAATCACTCTTACCCTTTTCGTCTTATTTTATACTGTTTTTGCTTGGGATCAGGCGATGTATCTTGACCCTCACTGGTATAGTACAATATTTGGGGCAAGATTTTTTATAACCATGCATATTTCTTATCTGGCAGTCCTTTCTATACTGAACTCTATCCTTATGACAAGGAGCGAATTTTCTGAAAAGGTCGGAGAAAAGTACCTTCACAATGTTGGAACTCTGCTCTTTGGTTTCTGCATATTCTGGTCATATTTGTTTTATGCGGAACTTGTGGTAATCTATATGGGAAACATTCCCGAGTTTTCCCACTGGTATGTTGAAAGAATTTACTCTCCGTGGGCGCTTACCTTCTGGCTTGAGGTTTTCTTCGTTTTCATTATTCCTTTCCTTACCCTTCTTCATATACCAATAAAGACAAATCCAAAAATTTTACCGTTTATATCTTTGATAATTTTGACGGGGCTTTTCGTAAGGTGTTACGATGTAGCTTACTTTGAAATTTCAAAACTTGAAAAACCTACTTTCGGGTGGATTGAGCTATCGGTCACAATAACTTTCATTTCTCTCGCATACATTTTATCAAAGTTTTATCTTGGACGTGTTCCGAGATATCCGATTTACGAAGCAGAAAATTTCTGAATGATTTTTTCCTTGTTTTCTGCTTCTTACGATGTTCATATAGATTTGAATTAATTTTTATTACGATGGAACTGTTTGAACTTATAAAGGGACTTTTCTTTGATTTCCTTCCTGACTTTTTCGTTTGTCCTTACTGTGGAGTAGGTCAGGAGAGAAGTTTTGGAGTAAGTGGTTATTTTTTGGGTGCTTTTATTCTTCTGCTTTTTGTTTTTCTTGGTCTCGGACTTACTATATTTACCTTTGACTTGATGAGGAAAAAATAAGCTTTTTGTCAGAAAAAATAATTTTTTAAAAATAGAAAATTTATTAGCCAAATGAAGTGTCTTATTACTGGGGCTAACGGTTTTGTCGGAGCTAATGTTCTCCGTGCGGTTTTAGAGACAAAAAAGTACGAACCCATAGCTCTTGTCAGACCTAACTCAAACATAACTAACCTTGAAGGATTAGAAATTGAGATAAGGTATGGAGATATAACAGATTATGATTCTTTGAAGAAAGCGATGAAGGGATGCAAATTTGTTTTCCATGTTGCTGCAACATATCTTTTCTGGTCAAAAAATCCTCAGGTATTTTACGAGACAAATGTGAAGGGGACTGTGAATGTTTTGCAATCGGCAAGAGAAAGCGGAGTTGAAAGAGTGGTTTATACAAGCACCACAGGAGCGATAGGACTTTCAAGAACATCAGAACCACTTGATGAATCAGCTCTCTATAATCCTCCCCCGCATTTTTTTGACCCTTGGAATTTGGGGGATCACTACTCACGCAGTAAAATTCTCGCACAGCGAGAAGTTTTTAAGAAAATAAATGAAGGTATGGATATAGTCATAGTTTGCCCATCTGCGCCGATAGGATGGGGAGATTACAAACCGACTCCTACGGGACTTCTCATTTTGAAATTTCTCAACAGAGAAATACCTTTTTACTCAGATGTTGGTTTCAGTTTTGTTAATGTAAAAGATGTCTCTCGTGGTCATGTTCTCGCTCTTGAGAAAGGGAAGAAAG
Source organism: bacterium (assembly GCA_030550715.1). Classification (GTDB taxonomy): domain Bacteria; phylum Calescibacteriota; class Calescibacteriia; order Calescibacteriales; family Calescibacteriaceae; genus Calescibacterium. The sequence goes on from JAUQOU010000004.1 coordinate 32,396, forward strand.
GAGAAGTTTATATTTTAGGGGGACACAATGTTTTCCTCTCTCAGGTTTTTGATGTTCTCTCTGAAATTACTAAGTTCAGAAAGCCGATAAAATTTCCTCGGAGTGTTTCTTCTTTTTTAGGACAGATTATAGGATTCATTCTTGAGATATGGGCGAGTATAACTGGTAATCCTCCTCTTATAACTCGTGCTCAGGCGAAAGCTTCTAAACTAAATCTGTTTTACTCTTCTGAAAAAGCCAAATCGGAGCTTGGCTATACTATTACTTCTCTTGAAGATGCGCTTTTGGATTCTGTGAAGTATTTTTTAAGCAGGAATATGGTCAAGAAGAAATCAGCTCAAAAACTCTCTCATCTTTTGAATTCATCTTTATAAAGTAAGGAAAAGAATATTTTATGCGAAGGTATCTATTATTCTTTGCGGTCGGTTTTGTTCTCTTGGAGGGGGAGGAGGATTTTCACGGGGAGGAGGGGGATTTTCCCGAGGGGGTGGTGGCTCCCTCCTCGGGGGAGGTGAGGGTTGTGCTATCTCCCTACCTGAAATCTCTCTCACTCCATCAGGCATAATATAAAAATTAACAAATTTTTCAAAAAGAACGTATTTTTTGGTTTTTGTTTTTCCCTATATTATATATGAACTTTTTTGAAAGTATTTTCCCTGAAAACTTCAGATTTTTCTCAGAAGTTGTCAGGAATTCCTCTTCATCTCGGGCGTATATATTCTGGGGACCTGATGGAATAGGCAAACTTTCGTTTGCTAAGTTCTTTGCGAGGTCTTTTCTGTGTGGCACTATGCCACCTTGTGGATTCTGCTCGCAGTGTGCCTTTGAGGAACACCCAGATGTTCTTGTCGTCTCAAGAAAAGAAGGAGATGAAAGATTGAAAGCCGAGTATGTCAGAGAAGCTATAAGGTTTGCAAGGTTTCAACCGTATTCTTTCTTCAAATTTATCATTTTCTCCGAAGCTCATCTTATGACGCAACAGTCATTTTCAGCTCTCTTGAAAGCCATAGAGGAACCAAAACAGTATGTCACCTATATTCTCGTCACATCTAAAATAGATTTTATACCTCCGACAATTCTTTCAAGATGTATAAGAGTTAGGTTCTTTCCGAAAGATTTCAACACTTTTGTGATGGAGAAACTGAAAGGTAAGTTTCAGAATGAAAATTTTATCTCTCTTGTTCATAAAATAGCTTATTTTAATCCTTCTATTATTGATATGATAGAGAGTGAGGAGGAGTTTTCAAAGATATGGGAAATGATAGAAAGCGCTGTTGCAGAAAAGCCAGAGTTCAAGTCCAACTTCATAAATCTTGTTGAGTACTATATCGGTCAGGATAGAGAAAAAGCAAGGAAATTTTTAGATTTCTTTGAGGTCTTCTTGTTGTCAAACATAGAGAAGTTAAAAAGTTCTTCTATAACTTTTTGGGAAAAAATCAAAAGGGCACGCATGATGCTTGATACGTACTTTATAAATCCAAAATTTGTCCTCACTTCAATTATCTTTTGAGCTGAACATCCTTTTTTGAATTTGCTCATTTTTCTTGCTTATTATTCTCTATCACTTCAAAATTTTTAAAATTAAAAAGATATAGCTGATGAAAAAAGAAATCAAGGAAATAAAAACTATCGGTGAACTCAAAAAGGCAAAATACAAGGTTCTATCTGTAAAGGAGGAGATAAGAAAAAATCTCCTTGAAAAACTTGAAAGAGGCGAGAGGGTCTTTGAGGGGATATGGGGGTATGAAGAGACAGTAATACCACAGCTTATAAATGCTCTTATAGCTGGACACGACATAATTCTTCTCGGAGAGAGAGGGCAGGGAAAATCACGTCTTATAAGAACTATTGTAAATCTTCTTGATGAATATATTCCAGCAATAGATGGTTGCGAGATAAACGACAATCCATTTGCTCCTATATGTGCAAAATGCATAAGATTGATAAAAGAAAAAGGAGATAATGTTGAGATAAGGTGGGTTCACAGAGAAGAAAGATTCGGAGAAAAGCTCTCAACTCCTGATACAACTGTTGCTGACCTCATAGGAGATATAGACCCAATAAAGGTTGCTCAAGGGAGACCTCTTTCTGATCCAGAGGTAATACACTTTGGTCTTATCCCGAGAACAAACAGGGGAATTTTCGCTATCAATGAACTCCCAGACCTCCCTGAAAGAGTTCAGGTGGCGCTCTTTAATGTCATGGAAGAAAGAGACATACAGATAAAAGGTTATAAGATAAGGTTGCCACTTGATATTTTAGTTGTTGCAACAGCTAATCCAGAAGATTATACCGCAAGAGGTAGAATAGTCACTCCGCTCAAAGATAGATTCAACTCTATGATAAGAACGCATTATCCTCTCAGCAGAGATATAGAGCTGAAAATCGCTGAGCAAGAATCTAATTTTAGAGATGTCAGAGACGGAATAAAGATAGAGATACCAAAGTTTATAGGAGATATAATTTCTGAGTTCACTATGCAGGCGAGAAAATCTGATGAAATCAGCCAGCACTCCGGTGTATCTGTCAGAATGACAATATCTAACTACGATATAGTTATAGCAAGTGCATACAAAAGAGCTTATATCTTGAAGGAAAAAATAGCAGTTCCCCGAGTTTCTGACCTTTACTACATGATAAACACATCAATAGGTAAAATAGAGGTTGAATCTATTATGGAAAAAAGTGAGACTGAAATTCTTGAAAAGCTATTCAAAAAGACAATTAAAGTGATTTTTGATGAGTATTACAAAGTTCATGAATTTGAGCCACTTCTTAACCTTTTCCGAGAGGACTTCAAGTTTGAGGCGTCTGATATGAAACCTTCTGCGGAATACACTATGGTATTTGAAAAAGTCCCACACCTTTATAATCTCGCTGAGCGTATCGGAGGAAGAAGAGAATCCGAATTTTTGGCTTCATACCTTGAATTTTTCCTCGAAGGATTGTATGTATATAATAGGTTGGCAAAGGAATCAGTTTCGGGAAGATACTACTACGGTTCAAGTCCTTTTATGAGAGGATTTTGATGAGAAAATTCTTCTGAATTTTGTCAAATCTAAAAACTTCGTTTAAAATTAGCCAGATATGGATATAAGAGAAATCATATCAAGAGCTTCAAAAGAAGGTATAAAGTATTATGGAGATTCGGCAACTTTGAAGTTCTACGATTTTTTGAAAGAAAGAAAGTTTATGACAACAAAGTGTAAAGATTGTTCAAACATTGATTTCCCCCCGAGAAACTTCTGCACAAACTGCTTTTCTGAAAATATAGAATGGATAGAGATTCCAAAAAGAGGGAAGGTCTATGCCTTTACAAATCAGAAGAGAGCTTTGAGATTCGTTTATCCTGATATAATAGGTTTTGTTGAAATTGAAGGAGTTGGAAGAATTCTCACAAAGTTAGAAGGTGAAGATATAAAAATAGGCGATGAGGTTGAGTGTGATTTTCAGGAAGTAGACGGAATAACTCTTCACATTTTCAGAAAGATGAAATCATAAGGCAAATTTTTTTTCTTCACTCCAGCCAAATCTTTAAGTGTTTTTTGGCTTCGTATAAAATACTATCTATATTCATCACCGTATCTGATCGTATTGGAGTTTTTGCTTCCATCATTGTCAGAATAACTTCTTTTACGCTTTCTGCGGTTCCTTCAAGGTTGTATCCTCCTTCAAGCAAGAATACAAACCCTTTTGATTTTTGAGCCGATGTCATTATGAGATGAGCAAGATATGAGAATCCTTCTTCGGTCAGCTTCATATCTGCGAGGGGATCGTTGTAGTGTGCGTCAAATCCAGCCGAAACTATAACAATATCTGGCGAAAACTTCTCTATAACTGGAACGAGAACTTCTTCATATAGTTTGGCATATTCTCCGTCTGATAAACCTCTGGGGAGCGGAAGGTTGACAGTGTATCCTTTCCCTTTTCCTTCTCCTATCTCATCAAACCTTCCTGTTCCGGGATAGAACGGGTATCTATGAGACGAAAAGTAAAGGACATCATCTCTTTTCCAGAAGATTTCTTGAGTTCCGTTTCCGTGATGGACATCAAAATCAACGATAAGGACTCTTTCTGCTCCCATGCTTTTGGCTTTTTCTGCTGATACTGCTGCGTTATTAAAAAAGCAAAATCCCATAGCTTCGGAAAATGTTGCGTGGTGTCCGGGAGGTCTTGCAAGAACAAAAACTCTTTCGGTTCTTCCCTTCATTACTTCTTCTACCGCTTTTACTGATGCTTGTGCTGCCCTGAAAGCGACAGAGGAGGTTTCAGGAGAGTAGTAAGTATCTGCATCTATGTTGCCGTAATGCCCTTTTAAGCTTTCAACCATTTTTATATGGTCTTCTGAGTGAACTTTGTGAAGTAGCTCTTCTACCTCTGCATATTCTACATCATCTATATCTATTTTTTTCAATCTATCCCATAGCCCATATTTTTTCAGTGTTTCTACTATTGCTATTAACCTGTTTGGGTTTTCAGGATGGGAGTAAAAAGGTTTGTGTTCTAAAAAATAGTCATCGTAGATTATCCCGACTTTTTCTGTTTGCTTCATATTTTAGAATTTAGTCAATCGGTTTGCTCAAAAGATTTTGTGATATTTTTTGCTCTGTATTGAAAAATTTATTTTGACTTTCTATTTTAGTTGTTAGCCAGCTCTTGCCAAATAATCTTTTGAAGACGGAAATTTCCGTCTTTACACTTCATCTCCTGCCATATTCCTTCAACTTAACTCACCTTTTGTCTTTTTCTCTAAATTTTTAACGAAACGCAGGAAGCAACTTGAAAGGAGGAGGAAGATATGGGGAAAATAGGAGTGAAAAAGGTATTAGACCTTGTTCCTGAATTGTTAAAAGTGCCATATTCAAGGATTTGGACATATTATGATAAAGAAGCTGATGTTTTATATATCAACTTTAAGAAGCCAAGCCATGCAGATGATTCCGAGCTCACCGATGATGACATCATAATTAGATATGAAAAAGGTAAAATTGTCGGAATAACTATACTCAACGCAAGCAAAAGGAAAAAAAGGGTAGGGTGCAGGGTATCTACCTGCAAAAATTTGATTGGCATTTTATCTCTTTGATACTGCAAAATAAATTGATAGCAAATCTGGTAATTGAGCACAAATCAGTATTTTTTGAATTAGTTATGATTTTAGTTTTTCAAGAGTGAGTTTTTCTAATGTTTTTGATACCTTGAAGAAATTCATTATCTCATATCCTGTATATGGGGAGCGTTCAAAATATATCGTTAGAAATTCAGCCAGTTTCTCATCTGGTGGCATATTCTTCATTTTCCCCAGTTTTTCTATCTCTTTTGAAGATAAAGATAGTTCAGGATTTATTGAGAAGAGAACCGATAGTTTGTCAAGTTCTATGATGAACTCATATAACAGGTTTTCTCTGCTTGCTATTTTTATTTCACTCCAATATCTATCTCCCGAAACGTTTTTGAATGACTGATTTTCTTTTGCTATTTCAAGAGATTCAAGGGTTTCTTTTGAGATCTCAAATTTGAGTTTCAGTTTCAATCTGATAGCTCGTAGAATTCTTGTTGGGTCATCTGATATACTTCCAAGATGAAGAACTCTTATTTTTTTTTCTTTTATATCTTTTAGTCCGTCAAAGAGGTCAATTATTCTGACGTTCGTACCATCATCTATTTCAAGTGCCATAGCGTTTATTGAAAAATCTCTTCTTTTCAGGTCAAGTTCAATTTTGTCTATGAATTTTATCTCGGGGTGCTTTCCTGGGACGGGATAGAACTCTTCTCTTGCTCTCGCAAAGTCAACTCTTCCTTCTGAAAATTCAAAGCTCGCGGTCCCAAATTTGGGGAAATACTTGAAATTTTTCCCTTTGAGTTTCTTGAAAACTTCTTTTGCTATGTCTTTTGTATCTCCTTCAACCACAAAGTCAAAATCATCTGTTTTTATATTTAGCATTATGTCTCTTACGAAACCACCAACAGGGCATACTCTCATCTTCTTTTCCCTTGCCTCTTCTAATACAGGACGAAGTATAAATTCATATTCTCTTATATTCACTTGTTTTTTATTATTTTGTCTATTTGCTACGGCTTTTTATATTTTTTAGTTTAGATGGAAAAACTTATTGGCACATCTGGTTTCAGCTACGAAGATTGGTATGGCTACTTTTACCCAAAGAGCATAAGAAAGAGCGAATTTTTGAGTTTTTACTCAAAGCATTTCAGAACTACTGAGGTAAATTCAACATATTACAGAATACCTTCTCCAAAAGTTATTGAGGGGATGAGAAAAAAAGTGAAGGGAAATTTTGTTTTTTCGGTGAAGGCAAATCAGGTTTTTACTCATGCGAGAGATTTTGTTGCAAAAGATATTGAAGCTATGAAAGATGTTCTGAAAGCGTTTGGAAACACTCTTGGGGTTCTTCTCTTTCAGTTTCCTCATTCTTTTCACAAAAGCGAGAAGGCAAAGGACTATATTAAAAAGCTTCGCGATATTTTTTATGAGTATGATTTAGCTTTTGAATTCAGGTCTGTGGAGTGGATTTCAGATGATACTTTTTATCTTCTTGAAAATTTGGGGTCTTGTTTTGTTTGTGTTGATGAGCCAAGGATACAGGGACTTATTCCTCCTGTTTTTGTTGTCACTACTAAAAAGTTCGCATATATAAGATTTCATGGAAGGAATGCTCAAAAGTGGTATAATCACGAAAAACCTGAGGAAAGATATGATTATCTTTACTCTTCTGATGAGCTGGCGGAATGGAAAGAGAAGATAAGCTCAAGTGGAGAGTTTGGAAAGCTTTTTATTTATTTTAATAATCACCCAAGAGCGCAGGCGGTAATAAACGCAAAGATGATGGAAAAACTTCTTCAACTTTGACTTTTAGTTTTATTTTTTTGACTTTGGATTTTTGAATTTTTTTTATTAACATTTTTTTGTATGTTGTATATTCCTTTTGTAATAGAGCAGACATCAAGGGGAGAGAGAGCTTATGATATTTGGTCGAGGCTTTTGAGCGAGCGAATAATTTTTCTCGGTTCTCCTATAACAGATCAGGTTGCGAACCTTGTTATAGCTCAGCTTCTTTATCTTGATGCCGAGGACCAAGAGAAAGATATATTTCTTTATATAAACTCGCCTGGTGGAAGTATAACCGCCGGACTTGCTATATACGATACCATGCAATATGTTTCTGCTGATATAAACACGATATGTATAGGTCAGTGCGCTTCTATGGCTACTGTTCTTCTTGCAGGTGGAACTCCCGGTAAAAGGTTTGCTCTTCCTCATTCAAGAATAATGCTACATCAACCGTGGGGGGGAGTTGAAGGAACAGCACAAGATATAGAAATCCACGCAAAAGAGATACTGCGTTTGAGAGCTATCGTTAATGAAATATTATCTAATCACACAAAGCAACCCATTTCTAAAATTGAGCAGGATACTCAACGAGATTTCTTTATGTCTCCGCAAGAAGCCCTTGAATACGGAATAATAGATAAAATTATAACATCTCAGAAAATTAATAAACAGAAGGTGAAAACAGGAAAGTAAAAATTAAAAAGAACCATGATTTCAGTAATAAATCGTTTGCCGGTATTTTGCATAACGCTTTTTCTTATCTTTTGCACTTTCTCGCATGTTCGATCAGCAAACGCTTATGACGATGAAGTTGTCGGAGTTGTAGAAAGAAGAGTCATAACGAAAAGTTTTGTTGAGTCAGTAAAAGATGTGTTCGGTTTTGAAGGTTATGATGATGCCCTTGATTTTATAGTTAATTCATATGTCATACTTGAATTCGCAAGTAAATCCGGAATATCTTTGTCAAGAGACGAGATAGATTCGCTCATTGAAAAAATTCACAGAGCAAGTATAAAAGATGTAGAATATGAACTCTTGAAAAAAGGAATGACCTTAGACGAATACAGAAACCTTATAAAAGCCAAAAAAATTTCAGATGAGCTTTTCTTTTATGTTGTTGGAGTGAATTTTATATCTGATGAAGAGATCTTAAAGTTCTACAACAAAAACAAAGATAAGATAGAAAGAAACTTTGAAAAAAGATATGTTCTTTATAGGGAGATAAAAAATACCGGAGATAAATCAAAAGAGAAGGAAGAAAATTTCTATAATATAAGTGAGTTTTCTTCTCTTGGGTGGGTCAGAAGAGGAGAACTTATGAAGCAGTTTGATGATGCTATATTCTCCGCACCTTCAACAGGTTTTTCTGTCATTAACACAGATGATGGAACAAAGATTATTTTCTTTATAAAAGATATATTCAAGCCAGATTTTTCTAATTTAAAAGATGATCCAGCGTTCAGAGATTTTTACATCAAACAGAAGTACAAGGAGGTGTTTGAAAGATGGGTAGACGCCCAAAAGCAAAAGATGTTTATAGAGATAAAAAACAAGAAAGTAAATTAGAGAAAAAAGAAAAGAGAGGCAGAAGAGGACGGCTCCCGAAAATAGAAATAACAGAATCAGGAGAGACAGCCGAAGGTAAAGTTATAATAGGGGTATCTATGGGAGATCCAACAGGAATAGGTCCTGAAGTTACTGTAAAAGCGCTTTTAGATAAATCCATCAGAAAAAAGATTTTCCCTGTTATATTTGGAGATAAAGGGGTTCTCGCCAAATTAGCAGAAGATATAGGTTTGAAAGTCAGGTTCAGAGAAATATCTACTCTTGATAATCTCAAAAGTATAGCTCTTGGAGAAAGAGAACTGCTTGTCAAAAGCATTTCAAACCTCAAAATGACAAGGTTGAGATACGGTCGTCCTGATAGAAACTGCGGTAGAGCTATGGTGAACTATGTGAAGGAAGCGGTAAAAGCTTGCTTAGATGGATATGTCCACGCGATAGTTACCGCACCTATAAACAAAGAGATAATAAACGAAGCGGGATTTAGATACGGAGGACATACCGAAATGATAGCGGAACTTACCGGAGCAAAAGAATTCACTATGATGTTCGTTTCAAAACACTTTAAGGTCTCTCTTGTCACAATTCATGTTCCCCTCAAAGACGTATCTATGAAAATAACTCCGCAGAGAATATATAAAGTTGGACTTCTGACATGGAAGACATTGAGGCAGTATTTTGGACTGAAAAACCCGAAAATAGGAGTGTGTGGACTGAATCCACATGCAGGTGAAGGTGGAATATTCGGAGATGAAGAGAAAGATATGATATATCCTGCTATTGTTTCAATGAGAAGTATAGGTATAGATGCCGAAGGTCCTCTTTCTCCTGATACTGCTTTCTGGAAGGCATACAATAAACAGTTTGATGCAATAATAGCTATGTATCACGACCAGGGTCTTATACCTGTCAAGCTCGTGGACTTTGATAATGCTGTGAATCTGACAATAGGAATACCTATAATAAGAACATCTCCGGACCACGGAACAGCTTATAATATAGCAGGTAAAGGGGTAGCAGATCCTTCATCCATGAAGGCAGCAATCGAACTTGCATATCAGATGTATCTTACAAAAAAATCCCTTGAGGAACAGAAGAAAGAACAAGCAGTTGAGGAGAAGAAAAAAGAAGAGAAGGTTGATCAGGAGATAAGAAGATATAGAATTTCGGAGGAAGAGCTTCGAGAGTATATTTACCTGTGATTTTATTTGTTTTTCTATTGGTAAAGTTTTTACCAAGTTCTGTTTTATGCGAAAATCAATATCTGAGCCATTTTATAATTACTTTTAAGATAGTGTGAAACTTCTTGATAAAAGTCATTTTATCGCAGGTAAATTAGAAGGAAGTTTTGATGAGCTCTGGTCTATTGTAAACATACTCCGGCAAGAGTGTCCCTGGGATAGAACTCAAACCGTTGAGAGTGTAAAGTTCAAGATAGTTGAAGAAGCATACGAAGTTTTAGAATGTATAGATAGCGGTAATCTTTCTGCCCTAAAAAATGAGCTCGGAGATGTTATTTTGGTATGTCTGTTTATCACAAAAATATTGGAGCAAGAAGGCAAGCTTTCTTTAAAAGATGTCTTTTTATCTCTCATATCAAAACTTATATCAAGGCATCCGCATATTTTCGGAGATAAGAAGCTGAATACTCCAGAAGAGGTTCTCAGAAACTGGGAGAGAATGAAAAAGAACGAATCAGCTGGGAAAGAGAACAATAAAGATTTGAAGATCTCTATGCCATCGCTATATTTTGCTTACAGGTTCTTTGAAAAGAAAATCAACTCGGGAGACCTAAAAGATAACATTGATAAATCTGATATTTCCTACAAGTTAAAGAAAATGTTTGATGATTTGCTTCAAGAGGAAGAAAAAGAGAAGATAAAAAATGCTATTCGTGAGATACTTTTCACTCTTTGTTTCATTTCAGCACTGCATAATATAAATCCAGAGGAAGAGCTCAGAAAGAAGATTAAAGATTATATTCAGAGCGAAGAGAATGAAAGTTAAGATATTTAAGTTAATAAATCTGATGCAGGGATTATTGAGATAAAATCTTATGTATGTTTGTCAGAACTGTGGATTTTCAACCCCGAAGTGGTTTGGAAGATGTCCATCTTGCGAGCAGTGGAACACCCTGATATATGAAGAAGAGAAGAAGAAGAAAGTAAGAAAGAAAGAGGATCTTGAAAAAGATGAAAGGGGAAAATTAGAAAGTGAGCCTGAGCCGATTTATTTTATCGCCCAAAAAAACGAAATAGATTACAGAATAAAAACATCAATAGGAGAGTTTGATAGAGTTCTCGGTGGAGGTATAGTTCCTGGTTCTGTCATTCTCATCGGAGGTGAGCCGGGAGTTGGTAAATCAACCCTTCTTTTGCAATCTGCCCTGAGTATTTCAGAAAATACAGATGTTCTCTATGTCTCATCGGAAGAATCAGTTATGCAAATTGCAAGCAGGGTGAAAAGAATATCAAACGAAGAGAAGTTCAAATCATCAAAGCTATATCTTCTTTTTGAGAACAATATAGAAAAAGTTTTTTCGCACGCAAAAAAAATATTTAAAAAAGATGGTCTAATGATACTTGATGCCATTCAGAGTTTTTACTCCGAATCCGTTGATTCTTCTCCCGGAACTATAACACAGGTGAGGGAGATAGCTCAACAATCTGTTGATTTTGCAAGAAGATACAGGATTCCTGTTATACTTGTGGGACACGTGACAAAAGAGGGAGTCGTAGCGGGACCAAAAATGCTCGAACACATGGTAGATGTTGTGATATATGTTGAAGCTGAGGGAATGACAAGGGTTGTAAGAGCAACGAAGAACAGATTCGGCTCAACGGGAGAGCTTGGAATATTTGTGATGACCGGAAAAGGTTTAGAAGAAGTTTCAGACCCTTCTACCGCCTTTTTAGATGAAGATATTATGAATTTTCCTGGAGCATCTATTTCTGCTGTGGTTGAGGGAACGCGAGTTTATATAATTGAGATTCAGGCACTTGTATCAAGAACTCCTTTCGGTGTCCCTCGCAGAACTTCACAGGGATACGATGTTGTCAGGTTGAACACAATCGTGGCGGTTCTTGAAAAATTTGCTGGAATTACTCTGTGGGATAAAGATGTTTTTCTTAATGTTGCTGGAGGACTAAAAATTTCAGATGTATCTATGGATCTTGCGGTTGCTTTCTCTATAGCCAGCTCATATCTTGGAATACCTATTGGAAAGAGGGTGGCTTTTGGAGAAATCGGCTTGCTCGGAGAAATAAGAACTCCATCTTTCTTTGAGCAGAGAATAAAAGAAGCAAAAAGGATAAATCCAGAAGCTATCATAACAGGAAAAATGAAAAAGAAATTTGAACTTGAAGAGAACTTGATATCTTTGCCATATGTAAAAGACATAATCCCTTACATCAATTCTCTTGGGAAAAAGTAAAATGTTATTCTTTTGAGTAATCATTTTAGGTATGTCGGAGGAAAACAAAGAGGAGAGGGTAAAGAAGGAAGGAGAAGAGAAAAAAGAGAGGAAGGGAGTAAGGCTTTCTATTATAACCACTAAATTCGGAGATAAAGGGCAAACATATATTGTTGGGGGATTTGTTCTTTCAAAGCATCACCCAAGAGTTGAAGCATACGGCTCTGTGGATGAGCTTGCAAGTTTTTTGGGATATGCCATATCGGTTATTTCGAAAGACAGTAAATTTTCAGATATAGTTGAGGTTTTGAAGAGAGTCCAGAACCATCTTTTTATTCTCGCCGGAGACCTCGCAAGATACCTCAAACCCTCCGACCCAATTGATAAGGAAAAAAAGAGAGTCATAAAAAAAATGATAGATTGGCTTGAAGATGTTGAGAAATCATATCTCAAAGATCTTGAACATCTTGAAGATTTTATACTTCCCGGGGGAAGCGAGGAAGCATCACTGCTTCATATAGCAAGGGTGATTACAAGAAGAGCCGAAAGGGAAGTCAGCAAACTTATGTCTTACGAGAAGATAAATGAAAATTGCCTTATCTATCTCAACCGACTTTCAGACCTTCTTTTCATCTTGGCAAGAGCTATAAATAAAAGAAAAGGAATTAAAGAGGAAATCGTCAGCTGGGAGCCATAAAAGTTCTTTCATTTCACATATTTGCCTATCAGGATTTTCAACTTTTCTTTCGTCTGTGGAGGAATATTTTCTGGGGAGGTAACTATGGCATCTTTTAACGCATCTTTACACTTGCAATTCCTCTCCTTTGGAATTTTTCTCAGGAACAACTTTATTATTTTCTTTGCTTTCTCTACATTTTTTTTCAGGTTTTCAACTACCATGTGTGCTGTGACTATTTCTTCTCCTTCATACCAACAATCATAATCTGTGGGAAAAGCTAAAGTTCCATAACATATTTCTGCTTCTCTTGCGAGGTATGCTTCGGGAATGTTCGTCATTCCTATCACATCAACTCCAAACTGCCTCCAAAGATTGCTCATTGCTCTTGAAGAGAACTGCGGTCCCTCAATGCATATATATGTCCCACCTTTATGAGTTACTACTCCTGCTTCTTTTGATGATTCGTACAGAGCTGTGAATACTTCCGGGCATACCGGGTCTGAAAAACCAACATGTGCTACTATTCCCTCTTCAAAAAACGTCCTTGATCTTGATTGGGTCATATCTATAAACTGTGAAACGATTACCGCATCTCCTGGTCTTATGTGTTCTTTCATGCTTCCAACCGCTGATACACTTACTATTCTCTCTACTCCGATGGCTTTTAGAGCGTAGATATTTGCTCTGAAATTTATTTTGTGAGGAGGAATTGTGTGTTTTCTGCCGTGTCTTGGCAAAAAAGCTACTTCTACTCCTTCAAGCTCCCCCACGACTATTTTGTCTGATGGCTTCCCAAACGGAGTATCTATATCTACTTCTTCTTTTATTTTGAGACCTTCTATATTGTATAGTCCTGTGCCTCCTATTATTCCTATCATTTTTTCCTCCCCCTATGAGAATTCAATTTTATTTTTTGGAATTCCTCTGTTCTTTTTTCTGAAAGTTTGGAGAAATTTTTGTGTGAGATGAAAAAAATTTTTAGAGTTTAGATGATGTCGATTTCAGATTACAAAAAAGGAGCTTTTTTTGACCTTGACTATGTTATAGTCAAAAAAGATCTTTACAGATTGCTGGGAGAAGAGCTGATAAGATTAGGAAAGGTTTCAAGGTTCAAGATTCTTCTCTGGTATGTATGGCTTTTGAGGTACAGGTTAAATACTCTGAAAGGCGAAGATATTTTGAGAGAAAATGTGAAAGATATAAAAGGGCTGAGGGAAAAGGATTTTTTAGATATTTCTCTTTATGTTTTTGAGAGGGCGAGAAAATATATTTCTCCGAAAGCAGTTGAGCTTATAAGACAGCACGAAAAAGATGGTTTCATAGTAGCTATACTTTCAGGAAATTTCAGAATACTAATAGAGCCAATTGCTCAACATATTGGTGTAAAAAATGTTATTGCGGTTGAGCTTGAAACATCTGACGGATATTTTACAGGCAGAGTTGTTGAGCCAATATGCATAGGAAGAGGAAAAACATACTGGATGAAAAAGTTTGCCCGTCAGAACAAGATTGACCTAACTCAAAGCTATTTTTACACAGATAGCTTCTACGATATTGATACACTGCTGAGTGTCGGTATTCCCGTTGCGGTCAATCCGGACCCTAAACTCAAAAAATTTGCAAAATCTCTTGGATGGAAAATAATCAATACTCTATAAAATATGCAACTCCATTCCCTTATAACATCAGATGGGGTGAGAGTGGGAGTTCTTGAGTGGATCCCAAAAGATAAGAGATTTCCTTATCCTGTGCTTTTGGTTCATGGTTATGCTCAGAATAATCTGAGTTGGCATGGAAGAAATTCAGGAATTGCTCCTTCACTTTCTCAAAATGGGTTTCACACATTCGCAATAGACCTCAGAGGTTCTGGTTATTCCAAACTCAGTAAGTTGAGATATGATTACACATTTGATGATTTTGTTTTTAAAGATGTAGAAGAGGCGGTTCAGTTTTTGAAGGCGAAGACACGTTCGCAAAAAGTTGTCCTTGCGGGACACTCTCTTGGGGGTATAGTTTCTTTAGCTTACGCATCTCAGAAACCTGAAAATGTCTTCGCAATCATAACTTTTGGTAGTCCCATTTACTTCGGAAGAGGTGTGCCTGTGATGAAGTTTTTCGGAAATTTATACGCCTCTATCAGTAAGCTACCCGTTTCAAAGATAATACCTCTTATATGGTACAGGGAGAACTTTATGAAAATATTAGGATTTTTCGGACTCTTCGGGGTTCCACTGATGCTGAATAAGAAGATATTGAAAATCTCTCCTTTATATCCTTCTTACACGAGAAATTTTGAATCGCCGTATGATTTTTGGGAAAAACTTGTCAAGGGTTTTGACACAACTTCTCCAAAACTTTTATTCCAAATACTCAGGTGGATCTATGAAGAAAAAATCACTTCATATGACGGAAAGATTAACTTTACAGATGAGTTTAAAAAAATAGCTCAACCTGTTTTCATTATAGCTGGTGTTTTAGATAAGCTTGCTCCTCCTGAAAGTGTAAAACCTGTTTTAGATATTGTTTCATCACAGGTCAAGTTTTACAAAGAATATGAGGCAGGACATCTTGACCTCATAGAGGGTAAGCTGGCGAAAACTCAGATTTTAAGAGATGTTGTTGATTTCCTTTTCGGGCTGATTTCATCTTAAAAAATGAAATTCTCTTGGTTCAAACTATTTCTGATTTTGATGTTCTATTAACTTTATTGCTGAGTTTATTCTTTCAATGACATTTTCTTTTCCTATAACTTTAATCACATCAAAAAGAGGTGGGCTTACGAGTTTTCCATATATTGCCATTCTCATAACCTGAGCTACAAAAACAACTTTTTCTCCATATTTTTCTGCTATGTTTTTCATCATTTTATCAAATTCGGCTCTTGCGTTTTCGCTTTCAATCTTTATCTTCTCTAACTCTACAACTATTTCCTCAAGTACTTTTTTCGCCTTCTCATTTTTGAGAAATTTTTCCTTTCCTTCTTCGTCGTACATTGTTATTCCGAAAATTGGTTTAATCATCTCTGCCATCTCTTTGAGGGTTTTTACTCTCACTTTTACCTGTGGTATTATTGAAAGAACTTTCGGCTCATCTTGTATATTCATAAAATCTTTTAATCTCTGAACAATTTCTCTGTCATCAAGAATTCTTATCCATTCGGAGTTGAGCCAGTATAATTTATCAAAGTTGTATCTTGCAGGACTTCTGTTTATATCTTTTATGTCAAATAGTTTTACGAGTTCATCTATTGAGAAAATCTCTTTATCCCCGTATGCCCATCCTAACCTCGCAAGGTGATTTACTATTGCTTCCTTTAAAAATCCATCTTTTTTGAGTTCAGATATGTATATTTCGCTTATTTCTTTTTCTGCTCTTTTTGAAATCTTCCCTTTCCCTTCATCGGGTAGGACAAGCGGTATGTGGGCGAACTGTGGTATATGTCCCAAAACTTTAAAGAGCAAAATTTGCTTTGGAGTGTTTGAAATATGGTCTGCTCCTCTTATTATATGAGTTATCTTGAAATCCGCATCGTCTACACATGATGCGAGATTATATGTTGGGGTCCTATCTGACCTCAAAAGCGTGAAGTCCTCTATATCTACTGTTTTCACTTTTATTTTTCCCATAACTATGTCTTCAAACTCAACTTCAAATTCTTCTTCCGGAACTCTGAACCTTATTGCGAATGGTTTTGCTTCATCGACTTCTTGCTTTTTGTTTCTGCATATTCCGGGATATTTCGGGGAAATTTTTTTTCTCAGAGCTTCTTCTCTATATCTTTCAAGCTCTTCCGGGGTGCAGTAGCATTTGTAAGCGTATCCATCTTTGATAAGCTGAAAAGCAATTTTCTGGTATATCTCAATCCTTTCAGATTGCCTGAACTCAAAATCCCACTCAATTCCCAAAAATTTTAGCCCCTCTTTTATTTCCTCTTCGTATTCTTTTTTAGAGCGTTCTTTATCTGTGTCATCTATTCTGAGTATGAACTTTCCGGAGTTTTTTTTAGCCCATAGGTATGAAAACAGCGCAGTTCTTGCTACTCCGACATGAAATCTGCCAGTAGGTGAAGGAGCAAACCTTGTTATCACCATAAGAAAAAATAGTAATGACCTTCTGATATACAAATTGAATTTTTCTGTATTGTTTTTAAGATTTTTTATGATGCGAATATTTTATTTTTCATTTCCCGGTTTTTTTGACGGTAGAAAAGAGACCTTTTTTATCTTGCTCTCTGCTGTTTTTGTTTCATCTTCACTCTTTTTATCTTGTGCTAAAAAGGTAGAGGGTGCAGGTAGTGCGTCAGTTGCTCCATCAACAAACGAAATAGTCCCACTTCTTCTTTACGATTATCAGTCCTCAGCCAAGGGTAAGGAGGAAGAAGATAGAAATTTCAGGTTCGGTTTCGGAGCTGCAAATTTAAGACCTTACCTTATTCTTTCTTATAAGTTCTCTGACTCATTGGTTGGGCTTGGAGTAGGAGGGATAATTTTTTCCGGACTTGGCAGAGAATATAATGTCGGTACTGCTGATTTATCTTATATCAAAAGGTATCTTTCCGGAAAGAGTTCACTCCTTGCTTTAGGTGTTGGATTGGGAGGGACTTATGCGACTGACTACAATTTTTCACGAAAGGGTAAGCGCTCTTACCTCGGAGAAGGTCATATCTACGGACAGGTTTATATATCAACAAAAATACCTGATTCAAACTTCGGGTTCTTCTTCAATTTCAGGTTGGGAGGATTTTTTCTTGAATCTCCCGTAATACGGGATATATCAGAGGAGCTAAGCAAATCTGATGAGAATATAAAGGTGAAAAAAAGTATATCTGGGCTTCTTTTTATACCATCGGCAGGATTTAACTGGACTATGATAGACAACAAAGTTATAGGTTATGTGGGATTGGTTTTGCCTTTGTCTACTTTTTTGATATTTGAGCCAGAACTTCACCCATATGTTCCATCTTTGAACTTCGCATTTATCTTTTAGGTTTTACTGCGGTTTTGCTAATTCAAGCAATCGGTCAGAAAGCAAGAAAACCAAAAGATTATGATATGTTTTATGGTCTTATTAATCTTATAGGTTATGAAATTGAGCATTTCAACACAACTTTTTCTGAAATCTGAAATAAGCGAAGAGGTTTTCAGGATTATCAGCAATTTTGGTTTTTCAAGTTGTGAGTTATGGGCTATGGGAAAGCACTTCAATTATAAATCCCCCGAATTTATAAAAAAAGTCAAAGATTGGTCGGAAAAATACTCGGTAAAAATCCAGACAGCTCATCTTCCGCTTTACGCAGAGGATTCTGCTGGCAATACTTTCAAAATCTCTCTTTCAGATAAAGATTCAGCTCAGAAGTCAATGGAAGAAATTTTAAGATGTACAGATGCATTATCTTATCTTGGTGTTGAAACTTTTGTTATGCATGTCGGAGGTGAAGTTGAGACATTTTTGAAAAACTTTGAATATATTTATTCAAAGACAGATTGCGTTTTTGCGCTTGAGAACGACCCTATGGGATTTCCGCTTGCAAAAGACCTTGCAGTGCTGATACCCGAAATTAGGAGAGGTTTGAAAGACGGTGAAAGGAGAGTGGGAATCTGCCTTGATGTCGGACATGCAAATATATGGGAAAAACCACCAGAAAAAATAGTTGAACTCCTCTCTTCAGATATATTTGCAACTCACATTTCAGATAATGATGGAATAAGTGATCTTCATCATCCACCATACACCGGTACTATTAACTGGAAAAATCTTCTTTCAGCTTTCAAGTCAGTGGGTTATAGCAGAAATTTTACCTTTGAAATAGGTCCAATAGCCGATACCCATGAGCAGATAATAAGTGTTTTTGAAAACATCAGAGATTTTGTTCAAGATTTCAAAGAATATTTTGATAATTGATTTTCATAAATTCTCTTTGATTGTTTTTAGCTTTCAGGACTTGCTTTTTCAGTTCTTTGAGTTTTTCAAGGTCGTCTATCCGCTAAGCCCTGCTTGGATACCTTGCTTTATTTACTGCTCAAGCACTTTTTCATATGTCTTTCTGAAAAAGTTTATGTCAAGCAAGTTTATCTCGTCCTTCTTTCTCACTCCATACATTTTTTATCTCCTTATCTCTTGCTATCCATCTGAGGATGTGAAGTATTTTTTTCTGCTCCTGAAAAAAAGTTCTTTCAAAGTTATATCAAATTACTCTATTTCACTTTAATTAGTCGCCCTCTCCAATTTATTCGGAGTTTGAACAGTTTGATAACTACTGAGCTAAAGAATATGGCAAAATAAAAACTCGAAAAGATCGGGAAGAGCAAGCAAGTTAGAAAACCGAAGCTTCCTATACTTCTTGCACAAATATAAAGTGCTGTAGAGTATATCATATACAGTAAAGAGTAGAGCGCTATGCTTAAAGCGTTCAGGTTTATAATTCCTTCTGCCAATTTTGTAGGTATTATAAATGATAGGGAAAGGATGCTTGTTATTATCATCACACAAAATAAAGATGTATTTGTAGCTCCTGATGCCATATTTTTCGCCCATCCCATAAATAAGCTCTTGAGACCTTCAGGATACATTCTGAACTTTATCAATTTTTTATGAGGTATAGAATAGATTTTTATTCCAGCACGTACTAGCTTTTTCCCCAGCATTATGTCCTCTATTATGCTGTCTTCTACGCTCTTATGTCCGCCGACTTTGAAATAATCTTCTCTTTTAATCAGAAAAAATGGACCGAAATAGCCGTTTCCCACACCAAGTGGGTTCGAGAACTTACCTATCTCAATTCCGAGTAATGCTATGAGGTTTGAGTATAGAGAAAATTGTTCATAGAATTTTTCTGTTTGATGGTATGGCATTATAGTAAGAGCTCCTTCTTCGGGTATATTTTCAAGAATATATTTGAATGCTGAATCCTCAAAAAAAACGTCTGCATCAATGAAGAGAAGATATTCACCTTTTGAGTTTATTGCACCTACATAGCAGGCGATACTTTTCCCTCCTTTTTCAAGGTAAAAATCCATAACTTTCAGAACTTTTGCTCCGTACTTTCTTGATATTGACTCCGTATTGTCAGTAGAGTTATCATCAACCACCAATACTTCTTCTAAAATTTCTACTTTTGGTATTGACCTGAGTAATTTTTCTATTCTCTTTTCTTCGTTTCTTGCGGGAATAATTATGGAAATGGATTTTGGTTTTCTCTTATTGTATTTAAGATCTTTCTGGAAATAGTAGAAGTTTATTATTCTTAAAAATCCGATAAACGAAAGAACGAAAAGAATTAAAAGAAGGATTGATATTAGCATAAAATATCTTAATGTTTTGAGAAGTTTTATTTGATATTTGAAAATTTTATTTCTTTACATTTTTGATCTTTTTATTTTTTATTTTTAAGATTATCTGGTATGAATTTTAAGACGATAGATGATATAGAAGGAATGTTTGTGCAGTTTGTTGGGATAAAGCTTCCCGTTGAATATTCTGAATCTGAGAAAAAAGAGTTTTTAAGCCATATCGTCTCCGAAGAGTTCTTCACATCTACTTACATCACAGAGGGTATAAGAAAAGAGAGCAGTATTTTAATTTTCCACATGCACAAGGATTTTTCAAAACTATCTGAAAGAGTCAGAAATATGATGAGAACTGCTCTTGGTAAGAAAAGCGAAATATCATATATTTTTTCTGGTATAATAAGGAAGTCAAAGTACGGTTCAAAGGTTCCACTTGATGACTATGCAATAATTGGAAATTCAAACAGAGGTAAGTATCTCGTTGTTTATCCTTTTGTGAAAACATCTGAATGGTATCTTACCGACTTTAAAAAGAGAGCAGAGATGATGCTTGAACATGTAAAGGT
The DNA here is from genome assembly GCA_030550715.1 of bacterium. Lineage (GTDB taxonomy): Bacteria > Calescibacteriota > Calescibacteriia > Calescibacteriales > Calescibacteriaceae > Calescibacterium. Next base: position 52,752 of record JAUQOU010000004.1, read on the forward strand.
TGGAAGGAAATATCCTTGCGTTAAACAACTCCTTGCTTATTCTTTCGGTATAGATGATCAGGAATTTATAGTCGCATACGAAACAGATGACCTGATTGCTTTTCAAGACCTTGTTATGGAACTCAGAGAAACACAAGCAAGACGATATACTTTAAGAGATACTCCTATAATAACTGCGATTTACTCTTCTCCTGATAAACTTCTTTGAGATTTTAACTTCTTTTGATTTCCTTTTTTCTTATGAGTTCAGAATTTTATTTATAGGAGCGGGAATTTTTCTAAAACTTTGTAGATGGGTCCGTTAGGAGTCAACACGCTCTGGAACAGAATAAATTCTTCTGCTGAAAACTCTCCGAATTCAAGATTTTCTTTGATTAACTGCTTTATTTTTTCGCTTTCTTTCTCTACCTCTTTTTTTATTCTCCCTATTGTTATATGTATTACGAAAGGTTTATCGTTTTCTTGATTGATGTTTATCTGCGAGTTTTTTATACATAAATCTATTTCTCTTTTGAGCATTTGTATTTTTTCTGATTCTCCACCTATCCATATCACTTTCGGATTACTTATGCTTGGGAAAACTCCTATGCCTTTTATCTTTATCTGGAATTTTACGAATGAGATTTTTTTCAACTCTTCTTTTAGCTTTTCTGCTTCATCTTCGGTTATCTCTCCGAGAAATTTTAGCGTTATGTGAAGGTTTTCTTTTTCAACTCTTTTTATGTTTTTGATGTTTTTTAACTTTTCCTTTGAGAAACTATCAATTTTTTCTGTTATTTCTTCTGGTATTTTTATTCCTATGAATGCTCTTATCATAGTTTCTCAAAAACCTTTGTGAGTTTTTTGAAAGCTTTCCATCTGTGGGAATGTATTATTTTTTCTTCAAGTTGAGCTTCTCCGAAGGTTTTGCCGATTTCAGGTAAGTAAAATATTGGGTCGTATCCGAATCCGTTGTTTCCTTTAATTTCGTCTGCAATTATTCCGTATGTTTCACCGAAATCTGAGAACCATATTTCTTCCTCTGGTAAGAGTATTACGACATAAGATACATACCTTGCTTCTCTGTTTGATATGCCTTTCATCTTGTGAAGGATAAAAAGACATCTATCTTTATCGGCGGAATCCTTGTGAGGAATAAGAGAAGACATAACACCTGGGAACTTATCAAGGGCAAATATTTCAATTCCTGAATCTTCTGATATTATTGGTATTTTTTTCATATTTCTTTTTTCTCTCCACCAAAGGGCTTTTGACAGAGCGTTTTCGAGATATGTTTTTCCATTTTCTGGAACTGTTTCTTTTTCTGATGGGAAAATCGGGATTATATCTTTTTTTATTTCCTTTGAGATCATCTTCAATATCTCTTTTATTTCTCTCTGTTTTCCCTGATTTTGTGTTGCTACAAATACCTCTAACATACTCAAAATTTTAAGATAAAGAGAGATTGCTTTATTTTTTCTCCAAAAGGTTTTACGATTTAGTTTTTTTGTTTGAAGTTTTTTTTCGCAGATGCTCTGACTTGCTCTTTTGATCTGTCAGAAAATAATAATGGTTCTTTGCATTCTTTATTTTTTCTGTTTTGAATTCTTCGGATTTCATTATTTTATATAGTGTTGATAAGGGTATTTTGAGGCATTCCGAAAGTTCTCTTATCGTTCCATATATATATCCGTTCCTTGATATTTCCCTTTTTATCTTCTCTTTATATTTTTCTATTTTGCTTTCTTTCTCTTTGATTTTTTTTGTTGATGAGATTCCTTCTTGTTTTGCTCTCATAATTTTTCTCCTTCCTTTTTTACTTCATCATAAGCAAGTGCTATTGATTTAGTTAATCGCGCTGTTTTTGAATGCACTAGATCTTATTTTCTCGTTTCTATTAGTTTTGCCAATTTCTTCATTTGCTTCTTTTATTATTTCTCTCGCTATTTCAGATATCTTCATACCCCTTGCGATTTTTTCTATTTTTCTGCATATATGCATAGGTATTTTGAGGGATATTGTTCCGTTTAATTTTTTTTCTTTTGGTTTTCTTGTGCTTATTTTTGCGTTTATTCCGAATTTTTCACATATCAGCTCACATAAAAGCCCGCTTGCTGATTTTCCCTTCTCTTCTGCTAATCTTGCAAATCTTATAACATCTTCATCTACTTTCAGTTCTATCTTTTTTTGTTCCCCGAAGTAAAGCTCATCTTCTTGATCTATATATGTGCTTTCTATTTTTCGCTCTATTAGGTTTTCTATGAAGTTGATGATCAGTTTCAGTTTTCTTTCGTCGTTCCCACAATAATTTATCGCATATCTCAAAATGTTTTTCAGAGGTATTTTTTTCATTTTTGTTGAAAAATTCCTCAAAAATTATTAATTTTCAATTAGGGAATTGGATTATTAAATATATAATCATTTTTGTAAAGTTTTGTGATTTTGTTTATGGTTTTGGGTATAAAAAAATTTTCAAAGAGAATATTTTTTGTGGTTTTAATTTCCCTTCTCTTTTTAAGTCCGTACGCGTTCGCTCAGAAAAAAGGGGGTAAAGCTTCTGGGCAAAAGAAAGTAATACAGCTCAAAGAACTTGTCATAAAGCAGAGAGTTATAAAACCACAAGCGATGTTTATACTCACAAAAAGCCAGCAATCTAAAATAAGGTCTGATATAGTAACATCACAGAATTTCTCAGAGTCAATAGTTGAGACCACTGAGGAAGATTT
>JAUQOU010000004.1:55466-88551 GCA_030550715.1 bacterium
TATCTACTAAAAAGATTTACATCACAAATATTGTTATTTCTTGATTATCTACTTGAATTAATCCCTTTTTATCTTTCAGTTCAAATATATTCTCATTCCCATTTTGTTCTTTTATTTTTATTTTTCCCTTTATTATAGCCATAAGTTTTGCATGCTTTTCAAGTATTTCTGTCTCTCCTACTTCTGTATTTACAAGGAGAGAAACCGCCTCGCCTTCAAATATCTTTTTAGATGGACTTACGATTTTCACTTTCATTCCCATAACTACTTTTTACTCTTATTTTGCAGTTTTTACTTTTTAAACTTTGATTTTTCTCTGAACTTTTTTGATTTTTTCAGTTTTGTTTGGACTTTTTCATTTCAATTTCTTTCTGTATTCCTGATTTAAGTTTGCCTTGCCTGATAAGTTTTAAAACGTGTCTCCATCCGAATATAAGTGGCATTTTTCTGTCTAATTCTGTTATGTTTATTTCTTCACGAGATTTTTTTGCCTTTCTTTCAAGGTATTCCCTGTATCCCTTGAAGGTTATGAGACCTTTTGGCCATCTCAGAACTCCTTTTCTTGCCGATGATTTCAAAAACTTTACGACTTCTTCATAAGTTGGAATTGTGTCTCCTATAACTGCCCATTCCTTCTGCATAAGGTCCTCTGAAAGATTTATGTCTATTATTACCCCCTCGTTTTCTGAAAGATAATATTCAAAATGCTTTGAGTAAATTTTCAGGTAGAAATCTTTAAATGGTTCGTATAACTTTTCTATTTTTTGCGGGTCTTCAATTCTCACTTCTCCCTTATAAGACAGCGACAGGACTTCTTTAACAAGTTCCTCAAATTTGAACTTTTCTCTATCTTTCATAAGGGGGATAGTATATGTCAAGCAGAAATACTGTGATTCTACACAGAGTGATTCAATTTCTCTCCTTGCCTTTTCATTTTTAGCGAATAAAATATGAATTCTCTTTGCGAATCTTCCTATTATGTATATTTCTGTGGGTTCAAGGATTGATTTTTTCAGGTCTTCAAAAGATATTATGTTTGACTTGGCATATCTTTTTTCTCCGTTCATCTCGACTTCAACAAGATAAACAGAAGGAGGAAGGATTCTGTTTAGTATTATGTGAATGGGGGATTTATGTACTTTCTCATAGCTATCAACGATCACATAAAAATCATAGAGGGAATCTTTGTTTTCTGGTTCAAAGAGTTTAGAACCGTAGAATATTACCGCTATGAGTGAGTCGCCGTATCTCTTTTTAAAAAAATCTTCAAAGAGAGGTAAGAATTCATCTTGATAATGCAGACGAGAGAACTCATAAGATAATATCTCTCTTATCTCTTCTTTTACTCTTCTATCCACTATTTTATATTAAGCTTTTTTCAATGTAAAAAGGTTTGCAATTTTCAGTTTCTTATAGCTTTCATATTTCATCTAATGATATGAAGTCAATTTCTTTTTGGGATTTCTCTTCTTTTTCTTCCAAAACTCCTTCGGTTTCAATTTCATCAATGATCAGGAAATCCTCCTGTGTTTGAGGGGTAAGGACCTCTGCATACGATTGGCTTTCTTCTCTTATTGATTCTTCCTCTTCAAATTTTTCTGCTATATCTTCTGCAAATTCGTTTGTGAAAGAGAGGGTTTTTTTCGTTTCGGTTTCTTCTTGTTGTCCCACTAACTTGATTAAATTTTTTACATCAGACAAAATTTCATCTTTTATCTGATTTGATTTTTTCTCAATTTCATTATCAATCTTTTCGTATAGCATTTTTTCAAGGTTGTTTATTATTTCGGATTTTTTACTTTCATATATTGATTCTATTGTTTCTGCTACGAGCTTTTCAAGGACACCTTTTATTTTTTCTTCAATGTCTCTGAATTTATTTTTCGCCATCTCGTTTATCTCATATTCTATTTTTGTTTTTATCTGAAAAGAGACATCTGATGTTATCTTTGAAATTATTTTTTCTATTGGGGGGATTTCCTCTATTTTCTTTCTGAACTCTGTTGAAGATACTTGTATTTCCTTCACATATTTTTCTGCTTCGTCTTTTATATTTTTTATCTCTCCGAATATTTCTTTTACTACTCCGAGCAGAGCTGAAAGCTCATCTGCAACAGATAATGTTTTTTGCTCCATCCATCTGAAAGATATATCTTTCTTTTCCTCTTCAGCTCCTTCCTCTGAAAGATCAAAATTTTTCTCAAACTCTTCTTTTTTCTCCTCTTCTGATACTTCTCTTTTATCTTTTGCTTTCTTTTTTATTTTCTCTTTTTCTTCTTCATATTCGCTTTCGCTTATGCTTTCCTGAATTACTATCTCTTCCTCCTCAATATCTTTTCTTTCAAATTCTTTCTTGGTTTTTTTGGGTTTTATTTCGCTTTCTATTTCTGATATTATCTGGAAGAGCTTTCTTGAGTCAACTGGTTTTGTGAGGAACGAGTATATTCCTATCTCTTCTGACATTTCTCTTTCTGGTTTTTCAAGGGCATTTATGAGCATAACGATTTTTGAATCCTTATTGTTTTTTCTTATTTTTTTTGCGAGTTCATACCCGTCTTTTTCTCTTTCAAATTTTGTGTCTATTATGAGGATATCAAATTTTTTTTCAGAGGTTATTTTGAGGGTTTCGTCTATCGAGTTCGCTGTTGCGACGCTATAACCTTCCTCTTCAAGAGCCATCTTTATTATTTTGGTCACATTTTTATTGTTATCTGCTACAAGAATTTCCATCAGAAAAAATTTTAATGAAACGACAAATTATTTCAACGAAAAATGAAAAATAAAAGATATTGCCGATTTTGTTTTAAAATTTTTTGAAATGAGGGATTTGGAAGTCGCAACACTTGCTGGTGGGTGTTTCTGGTGCCTTGATGAAATCTTTGACAAAATAGATGGGGTTATAAGAACAACAGTTGGATACGCAGGGGGACATAAAGAGAATCCGACATATGAAGAGGTCTGTTCCGGAGAGACAGGACATTTGGAAGCAATTCAGGTTGAGTTTGAACCATCTGTAATATCATATAAAGAGATTCTCCTTGTTTTCTGGACTTCAATTGATCCAAGAGATTCCGAAGGTCAGTTTGCAGATAGGGGTCCTCAATATAAAACTGCGATATTTTACCACAACGATTATCAGAAGAAAATTGCCGAAGAGACAAGAGAGTTTATGAAGAAGATTTTCGGAGAAGTTTATACTCAAATAATACCATTCAAAAACTTCTATCCAGCCGAAGAATACCATCAGGATTACTACAAGAAGCAACCGATAAGATATTGTCTTTATAAATTCTTTTCAGGCAGGGAAAGTTTTATAAGGAGTGTTTGGGGAGATAAGTTGAATTTCAAGCTCAAAACCCATCAGAAATACAAAAAGCCAGATATTGAGACGCTCAGGAAGAAACTAACTCCTTTGCAGTTTTATGTGACGCAGCAGAACGGTACTGAAAAGCCATTTGAGAACGAATACTGGAATAATAAAGATGAGGGTATATATGTTGATGTTGTTTCAGGAGAACCGCTTTTTTGCTCAAAAGATAAATTTGACTCCGGGACGGGCTGGCCATCTTTTACAAAACCACTTGAACCAGATAACATTGTCTATAAGGTAGATACATCTTATGGAATGGTGAGAATTGAAGTGAGGAGCAGATGGGGGGATAGTCATCTTGGGCACGTTTTCGACGATGGTCCGGAGCCGACCGGTTTGAGATACTGCATAAATTCCGCCGCTTTGAGGTTCATTCCAGTCCATAAATTGAAAGAAGAAGGATACGAGGAGTATGAAAAACTTTTCAGGTGAATATTTCAGAGAGAGCATTTGGGCAGTAGTCGTAACTTTTGGAAGAGATGATTTATTGAAAGAGCTTATTCAAAATTTCTCTGAACAGACACTCAGACCAAATAAAGTGTTGATTATAGATAACGGGAACTCAAAACTTTCCTTTGGAGATAAGTTTGATTTTGTGATTTTGAAGAGATTGCCGAGAAATCTCGGGTCAGCTGGTGGATATTACTTTGGAATATCTCTTGCGGAAAGGTTTGCTGATTTTGTCTTCACCTCAGATAACGATACCTTATATGAAAAAGATGCGATTGAAAAGCTCTATAACGCTTTTTTTGAACTTTCAAAAAATTTTAATGTCGGAGCTGTAAGATGCGCTTGGGAAAATTTTGAGGGGGAGAGGTTTTGCGAAGTTTTTTCTTCTGTATGGACAGGTGTTCTTATAAGCTCTCGGGTCTTTAATGTTGTTGGGTTTCCGAAAAGAGATTTTTTTCTTTACGCAGATGATGATGAGTTTTTCACGAGGATGACGAAATCTGGTTTCAAATTTTTCATGGTCAAGGATGCAAAATATAAGAGAAGACCGCAAGAGCATAAGATAAAAAGAAGATTTTTTGGCAGGTATATATCTTTTTACGAAGATGATTTCAGAAATTACTACTCTTTGAGGAATGAGGTTTTTCTCGCATTTTATTCTGACCCTCGCAGAATCCCAAAAGTTATAAGAAGAGCAATCCTTATGCTTTTTTACCTTTCAGATAAAAGGAGTGTTATTTTGGAAGCGTTTTTTCATGGTCTTTTTGGAATTTTGGGAGAGAACAAAAAATATTCTCCTAATTCAGAGAAAAGTTAGTTCCTCGCCTATTACATTTGATATTTTTTGAAGGAAACTTTTTATTTGAATGTATTTTGTATTGAATGATTCTCTATTGGCTATAAGGTATGTTGAGAATTCCTCCAGAACTTTTATTTCTACGAGTTTGTTTTCTTTGAGCGTTCTCCCTGTTGATACGAGGTCTGCTATGATATGAGATAATCCAACAAGAGGCGCAATTTCTACTGAACCTTGAAGTTCTACTATTTCATATTCAGGAAAAAATCTTTCAGCGTGCTTTCTCGTGAGGTTTGGAAATTTTGTCGCTATTACAACTTTCGCCTTTGGTATTTCTGAATTTTCAGGTGCAGCAAAAGAGAATCTGCATCTCCCTATTTTTAAGTCAAGAAGTTCAAGAACATCGTATTCTTTTTCTCTTATTATATCTTCCCCTACTATTCCAAGGTCTGCTACTCCACTTTCTACCCATACTGGAACATCTTTCGGCTTGACAAACCAGACCGTTATATCTTTTAGTTTTGCTGATAGCTCTCTTTCTGTGAATTCAATTTTATATCCGCATTTTTCAAGCAGTTCTATCTCTTCTTCAAATGATTTCCCTTTTGCTATTGCTATTTTGAGTTCACTTTCCATACCATCAATATATCAGTAGAATTTAAAAGGTTCTTTCGGTGTTTTATATTTTTCATCTGGAAAGCCCGAATTTTGAAGTGGATTGAGTTCTAAAATTCTTTGGGTTATTCCGCAAGAAAGTCAAAGATAGACACCATATAAACAGGGAATAGTTCTGCTGTGAGAATTTTTTCTCCTATTGTGAAATCCTTCCAACCGAATTTTCTGAGAAGTTCTATTTCTTCTTCCGCAAACCCTCCCTCTGGTCCGACCGCAAAAATCAGATTTTCTGATTTTGAAAAAATTTCTTCAATTATTTCTTTTGTTATTTTTTGAGAGGAGTTCTCCCAGAAAACTATTTTTTCTTGAAATTCAAGTTCTGCTAAATCCTCAAGCTTTACAAATCTTTCTATTTTCGGGGTCTTTACTCCTGATATTCTTGAATTTTCAAGAGATATTCTTTTTAATCTGTCTTTTATTTTTTCTTGCTTATCTTTTGTTGGTTTTACCTCGCTCCTTTGTGTTATGAGTATTATTATTTCTTCTACTCCTATAAGAGAGAGGAACTCAACGATTTTTTCTGTTTTTTCTTTTTTGAGGAGTGGTATTGCGCAGTTTATTTTCACTTTTTTTTCTATCGGTTTTATTATCTCCAATATTTTTGCCTTTTTGCTCTTTTCATCTATGACTTCTACTATCGCGAAGTTTCCATCAGGAAGAAGAGCCCTTACTTTTTCTCCTTCTTTTATTCTCAGTACATCAAAGTGATGTGGATTAAGGAATACGAAATCTCCATCAATCTTTATTCCTCTTATCTTTTTCATATGATGAAGATTTATACAATTTAACTTATGTGTCTTTGCATTTTCTAATTTATTTTGATCTTTTGAGAAAACTGCAAATCCTTCAGGGTTCCCTATGGCTAAAAAAGAAAATATTTTGGATAGAGATAAGGTAAGGAAAATTCAGAAAATAGAAAGAATAATACTTTCAAAAAAAGATATGTATCCTGTTCAGGAATTTTTGAACAGGAAAAAAAGTGGTGATATTTTAGATGTTGTTGTAAAAACTATTTTATCACAGAACACATCTGATAACCTAAGAGATATAGCTTTTGAGAATCTCAAAAGGAGATTTAAAGATATGAGGGAGATTTTGCGTGCTGACGAAGCTGAGGTTGTAGAGCTCATAAGAGTGTGTGGGCTACCCCGGGTGAAACTGAAAAGAATAAAATCAGCAATTCAAAGAATAATTGAGAGATTTGAAAATCCGGAGGAACTCTGCAAGCTCACGAAGGACTCTGCGTTTTCTTTTCTCACATCAATAGACGGAATAGGTCCAAAAAGCGCGGAGGTGATTTTGGCTTTTGGATGTGGTTTTGATACATTCCCGGTCGATACTCATGTTTCACGTATAATAAGAAGGTTGGGGATTGCCGATGGCTCACGAGAAAAAATATACCGCATTGTCTCTCCTCACTTCAAAAACAAAATTTTGTCTCATGTTTTTCTCATTTATCATGGAAGAAATGTGTGTAGGGCGAGAAATCCTCGGTGCGATTTATGTGTTTTCAGAAGGTATTGCGATTACTTTATGAAAAGCAAAGGCGAAGGTTTTTAAGGTCTCTGATTTTCTCCCGAAATAAAGCTTTTTACTCTGCTCCATACCATCTCCTCTGTGATATTTTTGAGGCACGCTATACCTACTTTGCATTCTCTCGCAACTGCTATCTCTCCCTTTGCAAAATTGTAGCAAGGGGAGCAAGGAAGGAACAAACTTATCACCTCTGAATTCGGGGGAGCAGTATGGTAATGCCTTGTAAATCCATATATCACAAATGTTTTTCTGCCTGATATACCTGCTATATGAGCAACTGCGGAATCGTTCCCCAAAAAGAAAAAACACCTTTTTGTAAAAGATATGATTTTGTTTATATCAGAACCAAATATGATTTTGACTTTCTCGCTTTCTATATCTTTTGAAAAATCTGATTTCAGATATTCAAATTCTTGTTTATCTTCTTTTCCGAGAACAAAAACAACTCTTATTCCTTCTTTGAGTATCTTTTTTGACACTGACGCGAATTTTTGAATATCCCATCTTTTGATCTTGTATTTTGATGTTGGATGGATTACCGCAAAAGGTCCCTTTTCCGAAAACCTTTCTGATTCTTCTCTGAAATCTTCTTTTTCTCTGAAATCAAAAGGTATATCTGGATTTATTCCGAGTATCTGCGAGTTCCTTTCAATATAGCTTTTTTTCTCGTGAAATGGTATTTTTATCGGAAGTGATTTTGGGGTTAATTTCAGTATTGATATGAACCTTTTTAAGTTGTAGTTTCCATCATCGCAGAAAATTTTTTTGCCGGGAGAGAGAGTGAGAAGCATATTAATTCTTCTTCCGTTAGGGTATGTTCCATAGACAATTTCCGGGTTGATTTTCCAGAGCTCTTTTGTTATTCTGATTATGTTTTTTGTATTGCTTTCTTTTTCGTTCCACCATATAATATCAAAATCATAAAGGGTAAAGAGTTCTATATAGTGAGATGAGAGGACGAGTTTTCCTGTGAATTTTTGGAATATTGGGAGAAGCATTATCATTTCTCCGAGACCGCCCGATACAGATATAGCGCACTTCATTTCAGTCCGCCTGAGACATAGATTATATTACCTGTTATGAAATCGTTTTTTATTATAAAATCTATTGCTGAAAGCACATCTTCTATACTTCCTTGCTTTTTCAGAGGGAGATTTTCTGATATTTTTTTTATGTAGTTTTCGTCTTTTCCTTCGGGGGGTAAAATTGGACCGAGAGCGATACCATTTATTAGTATATGCGGAGCAAATAGGTGAAAAAGTTGGGTCGTTATATACTCTAAAAGATACTTGCCAAGATGATAGGGTATAAAGTTTTTTCTTGACTTTTCGGCATCAAGAACAGTTATAGCTTTTCCTGTTTTCCCTTTTTCTCTCATAGATTTCCACATCTCGTTTATGATAAGGAAATGGAAAGTGAAATTCACATTTATATTTTTTTCTATATCTTTGTATTTTATTTCTTCGGGATTTACTGAGTAAAACGAACTTGCATTGCAAACTACTATATCGGCTTCTCTTGATATTTCAAGAATTTTAGAAAAATCAGAGTTTTCTTTTGAGAAATCGCATTTTATGATTTCTGCTTTTGCTCCGAGTTTTTCACAATGTTTTTTGAGTTCTCCTGCTTCTGATTCTGATGAGAAAAAGTGAATAAATACATTTGCTTTATTTTTGGCAAACCACAGGGTAATTTCCTTTCCTATCCTTTTTGCTCCACCTGTTATAAGGACGTTTTTTCCTTCAATTTCCATGTTTGGAGACCTTCATAAAAAAGTTAGCCATAAAATCTGTATTGTTTAATATTCTTCAAGTTCAGGGTAGAAAGTGAATAGCCCAAGAGAGAAGTCAAATAATCTCAGTGCATCTCCTTTTTTCCTTATAAGTGGGAGTCCGAAAGACAACCTTATCGGTCCGAACGGAGATATCCATCTTATCTCGATTCCGTAAGAAGCTCTGAAATCTGCTGGGTTTATGTTCTGGTATTCTGCGAAGACCTGACCAACATCTGAAAAGAGAACAAGAAATAAACCTATCTGCTTTGATACGGGAAATATGAGCTCAAAGTTTGAGATAACTGATTTATTACCTCCGAGAACTATTTGCGATACTGCTCCCGAAGGAGATACATATTGCCTTTTTGGACCGAGTGAAAAATAGTCAAATCCACGGATTGAGTAAATTCCTCCGGCGAAGAACCTTTCAGGGTATGGCAAAAATCTTGAAGATGTGAGCCCTCCGCCTAATCCTATTCTTATGTTCGGAGAGAAGACCAATCCCCATTTGAGTGGGAAGAAGAAAGAAGAAGCTATTCCGCCTTTTACAAAGTACAGATCCCCACCGAAGACCCCGCCTATTTTGCTCCACAAGATTATGTTTTTGCCTCGTGTTGGTGCGAATATGTTATCTCTTGTATCGTTTCTTATCTCTGCTCGCAGAAACCTTGAATTGCTTCTGAAAAATCCAGCTCCTATATCATCTTGATAGAACGGAATTCTTCCCCCTGTTCTTCTGTCATATACATCAAGTATTTCCATTCCGGGTGAGAGTACGAATTTTGTTCTTTCTGTCAAGAAAAGTCCTGTGTTGAACTTTCCTCCGGTTGATATTTTGAGGAAAGGTAGGAAGAAACTCTGGTACCTGAAAAGATTAACCCCCATTATGTAGTCGGTATCAAATGCGTGGTCATCTTGGAAGAATAAGTTGAAGAAAGCAAATCCGCCACCTATTGCGAGGTATATCCCAAGGTTTTGCCCTAATCCTCTGAAATTTGATATCTGACCTTGAAACAGAAGGAACAGCGATTGGAAGAAATTCCCAAATTGTGGAGAAAATCCACCTCCCAGAGATACCGCTCCAACTCTTCCTTCTTTCACTTCAATATCTAAATCAACCTTCCCATCTTGTAAGAATACGGGGTTTATATCAACCTTTTCAAAAAATCCGGTCCTCATAAGTTCTATGTAGCTTTTCATTATAGATGTTCGTGAGAATATCTGTCCTTCAAGAAGAGAAAAGTATCTTCTTATAACAAAGTCCCTTGTTCTCGTGTTGCCTTTTATGTTTATCCTTCTTATGTAAAATATGTTTCCTTTACTTATCTGGTATGTTAGTGATACTTCTCCTTCTTCTTTTCCTTCCTCAATGTTTTTTGATATTAGCGGGTTTACTCTCACCTGTGCGAATCCAATATCTTGATATAAACTTGATATCCACTCAATATCTTCAATGACTTTTTTTCTTGAGAAGTACTCTCCTTGTTCTGCTTTTAGATTTTGTTTTATCTGGTTTTTTTTAAAGAGCATATCTCCTTCTATATTGATTGATTTTATTTTGTATCTTGGACCTTCTGATACTCTGAAAAATATGAGGGTTTCTTCTCTTGCTGGGTTGAAAATAACTGCTGGACTTTTTATTTCGGCATCTATAAATCCTGAATCAAGATAAGAGTTTCTGAGGTTATCTTTATCTCCTTCAAGTAAATTCAGGTCTAACTTTCCTTCTCCTATAATTCTTTTGAGGGTAGAAGTTTCTTTGGTTTGTAGGTATTTTAGATGTTGTTTTTCTTCAATTTTTTCTGAGCCGGAGAATACTATTTTTTTTACATAATACTTTTCTCCCTCTTTTATTTTCAGTTTGATGTTTGCTCTGTTTTGCGGTAAGTATTCAATCTGTGGAATAACTTTTGTGAATATGAATCCTTCTTTCTGGTAAGCGTTTATTATATCGTCAATTTGTTTTTTGAGTTTTCTTCTGTCAAGAAAGTCGCCTTTTTTCATTTTCATTACTTCTTTGAATTTTTCTTCGCTTAGTTCTTTTCTGCCTTCAACTTGAATATCAGATATTATTGGTTTTTCTTTGAGTTTGAATATGAGAGTTCCTTCTTTGAATTCAGCTTTCACTTCGTCAAAAATTTCAAGGTTGTAGATTCTTTCTATATCTTGTCTTAAAGTTATGGGGTCAAGTTCTTTTCCTTCTCTGCTTAAAATAACAGACCTTACATACTCTTCGCTCGCTCTCTCTAAACCTTCTATTTTCACCTGATTGATTATATTTTTTCCATGCTCTTTTTCTTTATCTTCGCTTGTTTCTCTTGCTTCTGATTTCTGAATAAGGGATGGAGAGAAAATATAGTATGTGTTTATGAGAGAAGTTGTGAGTAAAACTATTATGATATTTTTTATTTTTGGTTTGAAGATTTTTCCCATTAAGTTGAAAATTTATAATTTATGAACTTTGTTATTAACTTGTTTTTTGTGAATTTTTTATGTATTAAATCAACGCTTTCATCTTTCAGAGGTAAATTTCTGGCATCTGCTTGGATAATGTCTTTTCTAACAGGAACAATATCAAATGCAATAACTTTTCTTCTTTCTTCTTTGCAAACATCAATTGTTGTTCCTGAACCAGCCATAGGGTCGCATACCAAATCCCCTGGCTCAGTATATCTATACAACAGATTGTAAATTATGAAAGCGGGCGTAACACCGGGATATTTATTATTCCCTTTTGGAGTATCTCCATAGCTTTGTTTAGGATAATTCCAGAGTGTCGTTGAAAATATTGGAGGTCTGAACAGTTCATCTTCAAGATTAATGTTATTTGGAAAATTATCTTCTTCAATTTTACCTTCTAACAATAATTTCAGTATTTTTGCACCTTCATCTGATAGAATGCTTTTCCAGGATATTTTGAGCTTTTTGAAAATTCTGCTTGCGTTTTTAAGGGTCTTGATTTCCTCATCTGGTTCAACTTCAACATAATATGGATAGCGCCCGTTGAAAATTGACAAATTTTTATCATACATTCCATCTCCCATTGCCTGAAAAGTTCCATAAAGCACATCTGTATCAAGATTGTAAAGAAAGACAAAATCTCCTTTCTTACTGCAAAAACCTTATATGCGTATACTCTATTAGTGGTGAAAATCAGTTTTTCCAGAAATTCATGTTCGTTTTTTTGGGTGCAAGCAAAGATGAAGCCGTGTCTTTCATTTTTCTCCACCATTTTTATTAATTTTTATCAAGTTCTAATATACCGAAGAATTTTTCACCGCAGTTTGCACATTTTCCATCTTTTATTCCCACTATATCAGAAGTGAATCCATATCTTCTTATGAGTATTTTGCTACAGCCAGGACAATATGTATGCTCTCCTTCGTTCCCCCATACATTACCAACATAAACATATTTTAACTTTTTTTTCGCTATCTCGTACGCTTTTTCAAGAGTTCTGATAGGGGTGGGAGGTCTATCGCTCATCAAAAAGTGAGGAAAGAATCTTGATATGTGAAATGGTATGTATGGACTTATCTCAGCTACGAAGTCCGTTATCTTTTCGAAATCTGCTTCTGTATCATTCACATCTGTTATGACAAGGTATGTTAGCTCAATAAATGGTTTCCCGGTTGATTTGAAGATTTCCCATGTTCTTTTTATTGTGGAAAGAACAGGTTTGAAATGCGCATCACTTATTTCTTTGTAGTATTCTTCTTTTGCGAACTTGAAATCTATATTCATAGCGTCAACATACTCACAGAGTTCTTCAAGGGGCTTTGCGCTTATGTATCCGTTTGTTATCATAACAACTTTCATCTGTGGTTCTAATTCTTTGAGTATTTTTGCAGTGTCTATTATATATTCAAACCATATTGTGGGTTCATTGTAGGTGAAAGCAACTCCTAAATTCTTTTTTTCTTTGAGTTTTACTGCAAGATAAGCGAGTTTGTCGGGAGTGAGTTCTCTTACGGGTACAACTCCTTCAACAAGCTCCCAGTTCTGGCAGAACTTACACGAAAAATTGCATCCGACTCCTCCCACGGAGAGAATCTTATATGTTGGAAAGTAGTGGAAGAGTGGTTTTTTCTCTATGGGGTCAAGGTTTATTGCTCCGATTTTACCGTATGAAGTAGCCCAGAGTTTCCCGCCTCTGTTGACTCTCACAAGACACTTGCCTTCTTCTCCGTCTTTTATTTCGCATCCTTGGGGGCATAGAAAACACTTTACGGTTAGTCCATCTTCTCTTTTTATGTAGTATTTTGCCTCTTTATTTCCTATGTCTTTTATGGGGAACTCCTCTTTGTATATTCCAAGCGACATGGCTTCTTGATTTTGATTTCTAACATATAAAGTTAATCATCTTCAATTGAAAGAAATCTTACTAAGGAAACTTTTGTGATGGTGAAGAAGGAGCATTTTTTGATTTTTGCTTTTCTTTTTGTTTAATTCACTTATTTTCTCTGTTTATTTTTATTTCCGGGGGGTGATATTCTTCGCTGTGCTTTGCCATTATTTTTTTTGCGACAAAAACCTTATTTTCTTTATCCCAAAATCCCTCAACAATTGCTCCTTTGGCTTTTCCAAATAGGTCTGGTGGAACTCCTGTGAAAGTGACGCTTATAGAGAACTCTCCGTCTGTCAGCACGAAAAAGTGAATAAGTCCATCTGCTGTGAGAGAAGATACGTAACCTCCGACTCTCAGTCTTTTTCCTTCGTATTTTTCAGGATTTGAAAAAAGTTCTTTTGGAGTGATGTAGAACTCCACGCTTTCTTTCATTCCACTTGCTATAAGATACGCTGATACAACTCCAACGACCAAAAATGCAAGTGCAAAACTCTTATTCATCCTTAAAAAAATATATAGAATTTACAATCTTCCTCAGATTTTCTGAAACTTATTTTTTTCTTCATTTTTTAATTTTTGCTACTTTTTATTCCTGTTCATTATTTTTTTCTAATTTAGATATTTTATGTTCAGGGGAGACGGGCGGAAACCAGACGAGGTAAGGAAAATTTCTGTTGAGATAAACTATATAAAGTGGGCGGAAGGTTCGTGCCTTATTTCTCTTGGCGACACAAGAGTTATCTGCACCGCCTCTATATTGAACTCTGTCCCTCCTTTTGCAAGAGAAAAAGGAATAGGTTGGATATTTGCCGAATACTCTATGCTTCCCAGGTCTGTTGATACGAGAACTTCAAGAACTCAGTCGGGAAGGAGCTATGAGCTACAAAGAATAATAGGCAGAGCTCTGAGATCTGTCTGCGACCTTTCACTTTTAGGTGAAAGAACAGTAGCGATAGATTGTGACGTAATTCAGGCAGATGGTAGCACAAGATGCGCATCTATAATAGGTGGATACATAGCTTTATTTATAGCTCTTTATAAGCTCTGGAAAGATGGTATTTTTGTCAAATTCCCGATAAGAAGAATGGTCTCTGCTGTATCTTGCGGTATAGTAAAGGGTGAGAGAATGGTTGACCTCACATACGCTGAGGACTCAGAAGCCGAATGCGATATAACCGTCGTCTCAACAGATAGAGGAGAAATAATAGAGGTTCAGGGTGGAGTGGAAAACGGCGGTTTTATGACAAGAGAGGTCTTTGATGAACTCGTTGATATGGGTATTCGGGCATCACACTATGTCTTTTCGGTAGAAAGAGAAGTTCTCTCTCAATTTCTCAAAGATTTGAAATTCCCAGATTAGTAATGAAAAAATTTTGCTTTCCTTTGCTGAAAAATCCAAATTAGAAAACTCCGGGTGCGGAGCTGAAAATTTCAACTTCGGGTCTGGAAAATCTACAAAATTATAATTTTTAAGAATTTATGCCGGGAAATCAGATGTGGAAGATTCCTCATTTTTACAACATGGGGAAAGATATGCTCTCCGGCAGATACGGAGATAAACTCGCTTTTGTTTTTCTTGACTCCGGAAAGAAGCTTGAGGTGAGATATTCTCAACTTCGTGAGTTTTCGCAAAAGCTGGCGGGTTTTTTGAAGGACAAAATAAAACCGAAAGATAAAGTTGCTGTTGTGTCACGCGTTGTGCCAGAGGTTGTCTTTGTTCATATAGCAACATATCTTGCTGGGGGAATTGTTATGCCCATATCACACCTTCTTGGAACAGAACTTTTAAAATCAAGAATAAAAAAAGGTCTTCCAAAAATCGTTTTTGCAGACGATGAAAACGAGGAAAAAGTAAGAGAGGTGCTGAAAGACCTTTGTATTTCGGCTGAGGTTGTAAATATTTTCAAAGTTGAGGAAATTGTGAAACAATCTAAATCTTTCTCTGGGGAGAGAACTTTTTTTGATGATCCTGCGATACTTCTTTTCACTTCTGGGTCAGAGGGTTCCGCAAAAGGAGTCCTCCATGCTCACAGAATTCTTATCGCAAGAACAGAAATATTCTCGTATATGTGTTTCCCTCTTTCTGAAAGAGATTTTATATGGGATATTGCTGATTGGGGATGGATGGCTGGAATGTTCTATGGACCTTATCCTGCGATGAGAATGAAAATACCTTTTCTGCTTTTCAGACCAAAAAAATTTGATCCAGAACTTGCTGTAAGGGTGATAAAAGATATGGGGGTTACTACTGCTTTCTTCCCTCCTTCTGCTTTGAGGCAGATAAGATCAAGCGTTCCTGAAAGAGAGCTTTATGGTTTGCCGATAAGAAAACTCCTGAGCGCTGGGGAGAGTGCCGGAAAAGA
This sequence comes from bacterium, assembly GCA_030550715.1. Lineage (GTDB taxonomy): Bacteria > Calescibacteriota > Calescibacteriia > Calescibacteriales > Calescibacteriaceae > Calescibacterium. Next base: position 70,779 of record JAUQOU010000004.1, read on the forward strand.
ACTTCATGAGTGGGCGAAAGAAGTTTTGAAAATTCCTCTGATTGAGTTTTACAGTCAAACTGAGGCAGGACCAATTCTTGTTAATGCTCCGAATTTTTTTCCTGTTAAAGATGGTTCTGTTGGCAAGCCACCACCGGGACTGAAAGTTGTTTTGCTTGATGATAATTTTCAAGAAGTGAATGAACCGGGTAAAGAGGGGGAAATATGTATAACGTCTTTCTCTCCTGTTCTTATGCTTGGTTATCTTGATGAGGGCTTTGGAGATAAACTCTGGAACGGTCTATATAGAACGGGGGATTTTGCGAAGAGAGATGAAGACGGATACTTTTTCTATCTTGGGAGAAAAGATAATGTTGTAAAGGTTTCAGGATACAGAATATCTCTTGAGGAGATCGAGAGAGCGGTTTTATCTTTTGATTTTGTTGAGGTTTGCGCTGCGCTTCCGAAAAAAGATGACATAAGGGGAAACGTTATAAAAATATTGGTGAAGCTGAAGGAAAGGTTTTCTCTGCCGGAAAATGACCTTCAAAGATTAGTTTCAGATAGGGTTTCAAAGCTTATCGGACCTCACATAAGGATAAAAGACGTTGAAGTTGTTCCGCAAATTCCACTTACTCCTACGGGGAAGATAAATAGGGCTGAACTTAAAAAGCTCGCTGAATCAGATTGATAAATCTTTCTTCGGTGAATTTATAGATGAGCTTTAAAAACATTTTGTTTTTATAATTTAATTCAATGAGAGCAGTTGTACAGAGAGTTAAGGAAGCAAAAGTGCTCGTGGATGGGAAAGAGGTAGCAAAAATAGGGTTGGGTTTCCTGATACTTCTCGGCATATCAAAAGACGATAACGAGCAAGATGTTTTATACATGAGCAAAAGGGTTGCGAATCTGCGTGTTTTTGAAGATGCCTCAGGCAAGATGAATTTATCTTTAAAAGATGTTGGGGGAGATGCTCTTGTCGTATCTCAATTTACACTTTACGGTGATGTGAGGTGGGGGAATAGACCATCTTTTGAAGAGTCGGCTCCAAAAAGCGTTGCTGAAAAATTTTTCCTGAGGTTCTGCGAAGTTCTCTCATCTGAACTCGGAAAAGAAATAAAAAAAGGTGTTTTCGGAGCCATGATGGATGTCCATCTTGTAAACTACGGTCCAGTTACCATTCTCATTGACTCAAAAAGAATATTTTGAAAGTAAAGGGAATTTTTGTTTGGATTTTGCTGTTCTGCTAATTTTTAATTCATTGACCTTAGGTTGTGCAAGATGAACAAAATTCTGATAGTAGGAATAAATGAAGATGGAGCCGAAGGGCTTTCTCGCAAGGTCTTCGATGAAATACTGAAAGCAGATATAATAGCAGGTGGAAAAAGGCATCTCAAACTCCTTGAAAATGCTATACAGAACAAAGAGAAGATAATTATAGGTGCAGATTTAGATGCGGTTCTGAAAGATATTGAAGAGTTCTTCAAAGCCGGAAAGCGTGTTGTAGTGCTTAACTCCGGAGACCCTCTTTTTTACGGACTTGCGAGAAGGATTATTGATAGGTTCGGAAAAGATAACTGCGAGGTTATTCCTAACCTGTCTTCTCTGCAACTCGCATTTGCGAAGATAAAAGAAAGCTGGGAAGATGCAAAACTCCTCAGCATACACTCAAAAGCAAATAAAATCGAGGATTTTATATGGGATATTTTAGAGAACGAAAAGATATTTTTTCTGACATCTGGAAAAGATGACCCGAAAATTATAGCCGAATTTCTCATAAAAAATGGTATAAAAGTGAAAAAATTTTATGTTCTTGAGAATATCGGGGGAGAAAACGAAAGGATTTTAGATATTGCTCCCGAAGAAGCTCAAAATTACGATTTTTCTCCGCTTAATGTAGTGATAATAATAAAAGAGAAGAAAGAGAGGGACTTTTTGATAGGCATAAAAGACGAGATTTTTTTGCAGTACAGAGGAGAAGGGATAAGGAGCGGATTGATAACCCGCTCGGAAGTCAGAGCGATAGCCATCTCTAAAATGAGGTTGACAGAAAACTCTCTTGTGTGGGATATAGGTGGTGGTTCTGGTTCAGTTTCTGTGGAATGTGCTCTGCTTGCAAGGAAAGGGAAGGTTTTCTCAATAGAAAAAAGGCAAGAACTCATACCAATAATAATAGAGAATGCGAGAAGGTTTGGAGTTTATAATATTGAGGTCGTTTTTGGAGAAGCTCCTCAAATACTAAAAGATCTACCCGACCCAACGGCGGTTTTTGTAGGCGGTGGAGGAGAAAAAATAGAGGAGATTTTAGATGAGTGTCTGAAAAGAAAAAGTTTGAAAAGTATCGTTGCAACTTTCGTTGTGCCTTCACACATTATAAGAGCAAAAAATTTTCTTGAACAGAAAAATTTTAAGCCGGAGGTGATTTTTCTTGACATCCTTTCCCTTAAAAATTTTGGTGAGAACCTCGAAAGGTTTGAGTCGAAAACAGCTGTCTTTATTTTGAGTTTATGGATAAAATAAAAAGCGTCAGAGCAACAACAAAAATTTCCTCAAAAATTATTAATATTATGAACTGAAAGAAATGATAATGGGAGGTGAAAAAGTTATGTTGAAGGTGGGTATAGTAAAGCAGAGCAGAGTTAGAAGGACTTTTTCGTTTTTATCTTCCTTCTTTTTTGTCTTATCGTTAGTTTTTATTCAAAGTTTCCCTTCTGCATCAGCTGAAGTTGGGGTTGAGAAAGATAAGATATATATTGGCACAAGTATGCCGTTTTCCGGTCCTGCCGCTTCGTGGGGAATAGTAGGGAAAGCTATGGAAACATACTTCAAATATGTCAATGAGAAAAAAGGTGGAGTTCACGGGAGAAAGATAGAACTTGTTGCTCGTGATGATGGTTATGTTCCAGCCCGTATGAGAGCAAACATAGAAGAACTGCACAACAAGGTTTTTGCCTTTGCTGGACTTTTAGGTACCGCGAATGTTTCTGCTAATAGAGACCTCGTTGCTGAAAAGAAAGTTCCAACTATAATGCCACTTGGAAATGTGAGAATGTGGGTGGGTTATCCTAAGGAAAAAATGAGATACTTTTTTGTTGTCTATACAGATTACTATCTTGAAGGTAAGGAGTTTGCTAATTTTGCACTGAACGATTTGAAAAGTCAGAGGATAGCTGTTTTTTATCAGAACGATGACTACGGCGAGAACGGACTGAAAGGTGTCAAAGAAGTTGCAAAAGATAAGGTCGTGGCTGAGATCTCTCATGAGCTACAAGATACTGATTTTTCTGTTCATGCGCAGAAAGTGAAGGATTCACAGGCAGATACTGTTATAATATACTCGAACCCGCGTCAGGCTGGCTCTTTTGTCAAAAAACTTGCAGAAATCGGAGTGAAACCAAAAATCATTGCTTCTTTCCCTCTTGCTGACCCAGTTATGATTCAACTTGGCGGAGAGCTCTGGGACGGAGCTTATGTGGGAGGAGTTATAAAACTTCCACAACTTTATCCAGAATCTAAAAAGATATTTGATGAGATTGTAAAATATAATCCTGATCTTGCTAAGACACCTTTTCTTACACTTTACGGGATTTTGATGGGTATGGTTGTTGAGGAGGCGCTTTTGAGAGCGGGAAAGGAACCGACAAGAGAAAAGCTTATTCAAGCACTTGAGGGAATGAAAAATTTTGAGACACCTATTGGTTTCCCTATCACTTTCGGTAAAGATAGAAGACACGGGGCGAATGTTCTTGCAATATGGAAGGTAAGTAAAGACGGAAAATACGAGGAGATAAAACCGGTCAAATTCCTTGACCCGCTCTTTTAGGAATCAGGGTGAATTTTTTTGTTTTTTGTGAAAATTGCAGAATTTATCATAAAAATTCAAGAACGTTCCTGAAAGGAGGGAGAAATCATGGCTGAGGAAAAGAGTTTGGCAGAAGTTGAAGCAGAGCTTTCAGAAAGAGTCAAGTCAATCATTGAGGGGATAAAATCGTTGAGCGTTATTGAGCTTGTTCAGCTTGTCAAGGCGCTGGAGAAGGTTTTCGGAATTTCAGGGGTTCCTATTGCTGCTCCCGTTACAGCAGCAGGAGCTGGTCCGGCACCCGCACAGGCACAAGGAGCTGAGGAGCAAGCGAAGAAAGAAGCAAAATTCAAGGTGGTACTCAAAGACGCAGGTCCGAACAAACTGCAGGTTATAAAAGAGGTAAGGGCTATTTTACCTAATCTGAACATAAAAGAAGCGAAAGATTTTGTTGAGTCGCTTCCGAAAACGATTAAAGAAGATGCGACAGAAGCGGAAGCAAAAGAAATAAAAGAGAGGTTTGAGAAGGTGGGAGCGAAAGTTGAAATTACTGCTGTCTGAAAACATAAAATCCAAATTTTTCTGCTTTTTGGCAAAATTTTTCTGAAAAAATTAATGTTTTAAAGCTTTATTTTACTTCACTTATTTGATTTTTTACATTTGAAGGAGAAAATTATGGAGATTTGAAGGAGAAAATTATGGAGAAAGATAATTTTTCTATTACATCATTGAAGGAATATCCTTATTTTGCTACTGAACTTACAAAAAGGTTTTTTCCAAGAAAATTAGATTTTACTATCTCTATACCTGAACTTCTCAGAGTTCAAAAAGCGTCTTATGAGAGATTCCTGCAAGAATCAGTTCCGCCGGAGAAAAGAGAAAATGTTGGTATTCACAGGGTTCTTTCTACATTGCAGTTTGAGGTGAAAGGGAAGAGATTAGAGTATGTCGATTATGAGCTCTCTCCACCGAAATACACCCCAGAAGAAGCAAAGGCAAGAGAAATGACATATGCATCAATAATGAGAGTGAAGATGCGACTTATCACCTACGAAGATGAGGAGAATAAGAAAATAAAAGATATAAAGGAGGAGTGGGTTTACTTCGGTGAGATACCACGTATGACCGAAAAATGCTCTTTCATTATAAACGGAACAGAAAAAGTTGTGGTGAGTCAGCTCCACAAATCCCCCGGCGTCTACTTTGAATACGATAAATATAAAATAAGAACAACTTCAAAATTTGTCCCCATAGGTAGAATAATCCCCGCCAGAGGACAGTGGATTGATTTTGACTTTGACTTGAAAGACATACTATATGTGAGATTACAAAAAAGAAAAAGGTTAAATGCATGGATATTTTTAAGAGCAATCGGATTTGAACTTGAAGACCTGCTTGAAATATACGAAAAAGAAGAACTAATTATAAAACCGCAGGACGGAAAATTAAAGATTCTCAAAGAGATAAAACAAGATGTCCTGAGGTATCAGAAGGCATCACAAGATTATCCCGAACTAAAAATTCAAAAGCACTCAAGATTTGTTCCTTCTTCTATAAGAGAGCTTCTGTCAAGCAAGATTGTTGAAATTATAGATGGTAAGCATTTTCTGCCTGTTTCAGAAGAGGAATTTTTGGAATCTAAAAGAGATATTTTTGGAACTCGTATCCTTGCAAGAACCTACACAGGAAAAGATGGAAAGGTTTTCAAGGTTGGACAGGAGATAACTCCAGAAATAATAAGAGAACTTGCCGAAAGCGGGATAGAGAGGGTAGAAACGGTTTGGTACGATGATGTGTTTATATCGGGTTCAATAGTGAGAACATACAAAGAGATGGAAAGGAGATTTAAAGTTAGGACTGCGGAAGAAGCTGCCGTTGAGTTTTTCAGAAGAACAAGACCGGGCGAACCAACAGACCCGAAAGTCGTTCAGGAGTATGTCAAAGCTATGTTCCTTTCCCCTGCAAGATATAACCTTTCAAGAGTTGGAAGAATAAGAATAGCCAAAAGGTTCGGTTTTGATGAAATTCCTATTGAAATAATCATAGATGAGCATGGAAAGATAAAGAAAAAGATAGTTGATAGAATAACAAAGTTCCAGATCGCAACAGAAGAGATAGATTTAGGCGATGGGGAAAAGATAAATCCAAAAGAAAGAATAAGAGAACACCATATCCAAAAGCTCAAACAAAAGGGTATAGATTTTATTCCTATATCAGACCTTGAACTTTTGGAATATGCGCCAGTTGAAGATATATCTTATGATGGAGATATAATCGTTCCTGCGAGAAAAAACATAAGTAAGGTGGCTTTGCAGAAACTCAAGGATATTGCCAGACAAAAAGGAGGCATAAGGTTTTCTGCTTATTGGTATCCGGAAGGTTTGACATACCTTGATATATTTGAGACGATAAAGTACCTTTTTGAACTCAGAATGGGCAAGCCAGGTAGAACTCTTGATGATGTTGATAACCTTTCAAATAGAAGAGTCAGACCTGTTGGAGAGCTTGTTGAGATAGAGCTTTTGAGAGGTATTGAGAGGATAAGAAAATCAATAATAGAAAAGCTCCAGCAAGCAGACCCGGAGAGGGCAACCTTGAAAGATATAGTGAACTTCAAGCCGGCTGCATCAGCTATAAAAGAGTTCTTCGCTATGGGGCAGCTCGTTCAGTTCCTTGATAATACAAATCCCCTAAGTGAGCTTACTCACAAAAGAAGGCTTTCAGCTCTTGGAACCGGAGGTCTCAAAAGAGAAACAGCAGGAATAGAGGTAAGAGATGTCCACTCATCTCATTACGGGAAAATATGCCCTGTTGAAACACCCGAGGGACAGAATGTGGGACTCATAACTTCTCTCGCGATATTTTCAAAAATAGACGAACTTGGATTGATCCAATCTCCATTTCGTAAAGTTGAGAATGGATATGTGACAGATAAAGTTGAGTATCTTTCCGCTCTTGATGAGGAGAAATATCCTATCGCTCCGTATGGTACAGAAGTTGATAAAGATGGCAGAATAGTTCCAGATATGGTTCCTTGTAGAGTTGGCTCAGAAATACGCCTTGTCAGAAGAGAAGAGGTGAAGTATATTGATGCTGTTCCTTTCCAGATACTCGGAGTTTCTGCTTCTTTGATACCTTTCTTTGAGCATGACGATTCAAACAGAGCTCTTATGGGTTCTAACATGCAGAGGCAGGCGGTTCCGCTTCTTTTTACTGAACCACCACTTGTAGGGGTTGGTCATGAGAAAGAGGTCGCTAAGAACGCCTTTGCAGTTGTTGTTGCACGCCACTCAGGTATAGTAAAATATGTTGATACAGAAAGAATAGTCATTGAAATTGACGAACCGGAGCATCCTGAACTAAAAGGAATGGCAGATATATATACTCTTACCAAGTGGTCAAGAACAAATCAATCTACTGCGATAAATCAAAGACCACTTGTCCGTCTCGGGCAGAGAGTGAAAAAAGGTGAAATAATTGCGGATGGACATTCTACCGCGGGAGGAGAACTCGCTCTTGGAAAAAACGTCCTCGTTGCTATAATGAGCTGGCGAGGATATAACTTTGAGGATTCAATTGTTATATCAGAGCGACTTGTCTACGATGATGTCTATACATCAGTTCATATAGAAGAACTCTCTGTTGATGTCAGAGAAACAAGGTATGGTCCAGAAGAACTTTCAAGAGATATTCCCGGGGTTTCTCCCGAACTCGTGGCGAACCTTGATGAAGATGGGGTGGTCAGAGTTGGTGCATTTGTCAATCCGGGAGATATTCTTGTTGGCAAACTCACTCCTGTTCCAGAGGTCATACTCACTCCCGAGGAGAGATTGATAAAATCTATCTTCGGAAAGACAGTTGAGAATGTTAAAGATTCTTCTCTGCGTTGCCCGCCAGATATAAAAGGAATAGTCCTATCTGTTTCGGTACACTACAAAAAAGGAGTTGTCAAAGATGAGAGAATAAAAAGACAGGAAGAAGAGAGAATAAACAAGATAAAAAAAGATATGCAAGATGCTGTGGAGATTTTGAGAGGGAAACTGTGGAGTAATCTTTCTCCGCACTTTTCTAAAATAAAAATTCTATCTCCTGTAAAGATAGGTAAAGATGAGTTTTCTGAAAACACTCCTGATTTCAGAGAAGCTCTTATCTCAAAGCTGAAGGAATACAAAGAGGTCTCAAACATGAGAAAGTTTTTTGAATCCCTCAAAGGAAGTATAGATGACGAATCTATTGAGAATATAAACAGAGTAATATCTGATTTTGAGAAAGAAGAAGAACTGATTAGAAAGATTTTTGAAGAGAAGATATCTGAGGTTAGGAAAGGTGAAGAACTTCCTCCGGGAGTTCTCAAAAGGATAAGAATAATGGTAGCGTCAAAGAGGAAGATACAAGTTGGGGATAAGCTTTCTGGGAGGCACGGGAACAAAGGAGTCGTTTCGGTTATTCTACCGCGGGAAGATATGCCGTTTTTACCAGATGGCACTCCGATAGATATAATTTTGAGCCCGCTTGGAATACCTTCAAGAATGAATATAGGACAACTCCTTGAGCTTCAGCTCGGATGGGTAGCAAAAGAGCTGGGTAAAAGAATAGCAGAGGCAGTTCAAGGTCTCCAAGATGAATATATAAGGTCTGCTTCAGAAAGTATAAAGCAGAAGATAAAAGAAATCCTTGCTGATGGTGAAGATAGAACAGGAATAATCTCTCGATTTTTTGAGTATGTTGATTCTCTATCTCCGGACGAGCTAATGAAATTTGTTCGCGAGGCGGAAAGATTAGGGGTCAGGTTTGCTGTCCCTCCGTTTTGCGGAGTGAAAGAAGAAGAAATAAAAGAACTTGCGAGAAGGTTGGGAATTCCGGAAACATTTTCGGTAAAATTGCGCGATGGCAGAACAGGAGAGGAATACGATCAGCCCGTTGCGGTTGGATATATGTACATTATGAAACTTATTCATATGGTAGAAGATAAAATTCACGCAAGAGCTACGGGACCATATTCTCTGATAACCCAGCAACCTCTTGGCGGTAAATCCAGAGGGGGAGGACAGAGGTTTGGTGAGATGGAAGTGTGGGCGCTTGAAGCATACGGTGCTGCATACACTCTGCAAGAAATGCTGACGGTAAAATCAGACGATATGACCGGAAGAGAGAGAACAGTAAATAATATCATAGAGGGTAAGCCAATTTATGCCCCTTCTATTCCCGAATCTTTTCTTGTTCTTATAAAGGAACTTCAGGCGATGGCTTTTGATGTAGAACTATTTACTCAAAGAGAGATTGAAGAAATGATGGGACAGGAAGAGGAAGGCACAGAAAGTGGAGAAGAGAAAAGAAAAGAACAGAAGATATCACTTCAAATACCAAAAGCGGTTCGTGGTAAAAGAAAATAAGAAAAAGTAAGTATCGGAGCAATTTTCACTTCGGAGAAAATTTTGCGACGGAAGGAGGAGGAAAACGATGGAAGTAGGATACGAATCAAAAATCGGGATAAATGATATAGAAGCAATAAGAATATCAATCGCCTCTCCCGAGAAGATAGCTTCTATGGCTCACGGAGAGGTTGAAAGACCAGATACTATAAATTACAGGACTGGAAAACCTGAAAGAGGTGGGCTTTTCTGCGCAGTTATATTCGGTCCTATAAACGACTGGGAATGTCTTTGCGGAAAATATAAGGGGCAGAGATATAGAGGACACGTTTGTGAAAGATGCGGAGTTGAGGTCACCTCAAAGCGCGTGAGAAGAGAAAGAATGGGTAAAAAGACACTAGCTTACCCTGTTGTACATGTATGGTTCTTGAAGATTGCTCCTAATCCTATTCCGACCCTTTTAGATATATCTCAGAGAGAAGTTGAAGAGGTTATATCTTTCAATAGTTGGATAATCGTTGAGCCACCTGAAAAAGCTTATCAGTTATCAATTTCTCAGGAAGATATAGAGAAGCTTATAAGTCAGCTCAAAGAATACTCGCCCTTGAAAAGAGAGCATGAGTTTTTAAAAAAATATTCTGCTCACATAGAACAGCTCAAAGGCATAGAGGAAGTCATCAAAGAGATGGCATTGAGAAGAATCCTTATATCTTCTGCCTTTGACAAGGAAATATGTAGTAAGAAGGATCCAGAAAAGCTTTGCAGTGCAGTTCTCAAAAACCTCAAGAAATTTGAGAAATTCAAGAAAGCGCAGGAGATGATCTCTCTTATGCAAGAAATTTTAGATAATTTAAAGGTTATAGATCCCAAAGATAAGGAGGCGAGATTTGAGAGTATAAGACGGCAGATAATTTTATCTGCTATAAGATTTCCTGAGTACGCGATTGTTGAAAGAGAGGTTATAGCTCTTCTTGCAAAAAATTGGCCAGAAATCTTCCTGCCGATGACAATACTTGGTGGCATAGGAGGAGATGCTATAAAATCATTTGATGAGAAAAATATTGAAGTTGAAAGAGAAAGCTTCGGAAAAGATCAGATTGCTGTTGTATATCATAAAAAAACAACAAAAGGTCCGGTAAAGCATGATGTTCAAAACATGGTCGTCGGTTCCGGAGCAGAAGTTATAAGATACCTTCTGAAAAAAATAGACCTATCAGTTCTTGAGGAAATAATAAGGATAGATATTGAAGAGGAAACGCAGAAGAGAAAAGGCGAGGAAGAGGAGGAAACATCAAGAGTAGTAAAACTTTCAAGAAGATTGAGAATAGTGAAACAGTTTAAGAACTCAAAAAATAGACCCGAATGGATGGTGCTTGAAGTCCTCCCTATTTTGCCCCCAGAACTCAGACCTATTGTTCAGCTTGAAGGAGGAAGAATAGCAAGAAGTGACTTGAACGAGTTTTACAGAACAATAATACAAAGAAACAACCGGCTTGTGAAGATGAAAAAGCTGATCGAGCTCGGAATAGGTGTTCCAGATGCTGTTATAGAGAACGAAATAAGATTGCTCCAATCTGCTGTTGATTCTCTCATTGACTCATCGAAAACAAGAAGGCAGGTCACATCAAGAACGGGAAGAACATATCGCTCGCTTGCAGATATAATAAAAGGTAAATACGGTAGGTTCAGACAGAACCTTTTGGGAAAAAGAACAGATTTTTCAGCTCGTTCCGTTATAGTTGTCGGACCGGACCTGAAACTCCATCAGGTGGGAATTCCCAAAGAGATAGCGCTTGAACTCTTCAAACCATTCATAATATGGTGGCTCATAAAGAAAAAGGGAATAGTGAGCAGTGTCAAGGAAGCGAGGAAGATTTTTGAGGAAAGAAAATACGCAGCAATGAGCGGGAAGATTGACGACTTCACAAAAGCTATATTCCTCGCCCTTGAAGATGTTATAAAAGAAAAACTTGTCCTCCTCAACAGGGCTCCAACACTTCACAGAATGAACGTCCAAGCGTTTGAAGTAGTCCTCACAGAAGGAAAAGCTATAAGATTACATCCTCTTGTTTGCACTGCATACAACGCTGATTTTGATGGAGACCAGATGGGAGTTTTTCTGCCTCTTTCACTCCAGGCGCAGGTAGAAGCAAGAGTTCTTATGTTATCTACTCATCAGATACTCTCACCCGCACACGGAAACCCAATAGTATATCCTACACAAGATCAGGTGATGGGAATATTCTGGATGACTATGGATAGGTTAGGAGAGAAAGGTGAAGGAAAAGTGTTTTCATCAGCGCGCGAGGTTTATATCGCATACGAGAACAAAGATGTCTCTATTCACGCAAGAATAAAGTGTCTTATAACATGCCTGTGTGATGAGCATAAGGGAACTGCTCAACTTTATGAAACAACTCCCGGTAGAGTTATATTCTATCAAGATATTTTACCTAAAAAGCTGTGCTTCAATCTTGTAAATAAACCTCTTGGGAAAAAAGAACTTGTAGAACTTGTTGCTCTCTCTCGTGAGATAGCGGGAGAGAAAGAAACAGTCATTTTCCTTGATAAAATGAAAGATATTGGATTTGAGATGCTGACAAAATCTGGCTTCACTCTTACCCCAGAGCATTTTATAATACCAAAAGAGAAAGAGAAGTTGATCGAAGAGGCTGAAAAACTCGTCAAAGAAATAGAAGACAAATATACAAGAAGATTGATAACATGGGGAGAAAGGTACAACAGAATTACCCAGATATGGCTTGATTACACAGAAAAAGTTGGACAGCTCGTGAAAGAAAAAATTTCGTGGGAGGAGGTTAAGGTAAATGGAAAAACCGAAAAGATACTTTCCAAAAATCCTGTCTTCCTTATGGTTCATTCTGGTTCAAGAGGTTCTTACGAGCAGATAAAACAGCTTGCAGGAATGAGAGGTATTGTTGCAAAACCAACAGGAGAACTCATAGAGTTCCCAATAAAGCATAACCTCCGGGAAGGTCTTGCTCCGCTTGAATACTTTATTTCAACTCACGGTGGAAGAAAAGGACTTGCAGATACAGCTCTGAAAACTGCAAAAGCAGGATATCTAACAAGGAAACTCGTTGATGTCTCACAAGATATCGTTGTGAAAATAGAAGATTGCGGAACAAGAAAATCTATAACTATGACCGCTCTTACTCATGGAGGAGAAGTTCTCCGCTCTCTCTCTCAAAGAATTTTCGGTAGAGTCGCAGCAGAAGATATAATTTCACCAGATACCGGAGAAGTGATAGTAGCAAAGGGAGAATATATCACAAGAGAAAAAGCAAAGCTTATAGAAGAACTCGGAATAGAGTCAGTTAGAATAAGAAGTGTTCTTGTTTGCGAGGCAGAGGAAGGGGTCTGCCAAAAATGCTATGGATGGGATCTATCATCTCATAAGCCGGTTACATTAGGTGAAGCAGTGGGAATAATAGCAGCTCAATCAATAGGTGAGCCAGGAACTCAGCTTACAATGAGAACCTTCCACTACGGAGGTATAGCAGCTCTTTCTGAAAGGGGTGAAGTCATAGCTCACCATGACGGAGAGATAAGGATAATAGGCACAAAATTCATAGAACTTGAAATATCTCAGGAGGAGATGGAAAAGTTTGGCATAAGCAAGCAGGAGCTAATAGATGGGAAATATGTCCTCAGAGTCATTTCAAGGTCTGGCTTTCTTGATATAGTAGCGCCTGAAAAAGGAAGAACTCTTGAAAAATACGAGCTCGTCTACGGAGCTATAATTCTCGCAAGACCAGGAGATAAGGTGAAAAAAGGAAAGAGAGTAGTAGTGTGGAACCCGTATGCTAATTTGATTCTCACCCACGTTTCAGGAACAGTATCTTTCAGAGACATAATTCCCGGAGTTACAGTGATAGAGAAGAAGGAGGAGACGACAGGAAAGGTTGTAAGAACGATTGTTGAGCCGATAGGAGAAGCGGCTGCGAAGCTGAGACCTGCTATCGTCATCAAAACTCAGGAAGGAAAAGAGATAGCTTACTCTCTTCCAGTCAAAGCGACTATATCTGTTGAGCAAGGACAAAAAGTCAAGGCGGGTGAAGAAATAGCGAGAGTTGAAACTGGTTTTGCAAAGACAAAAGATATAACAACAGGGCTCCCGAAAGTTGAAGAGTTCTTTGAAGCGAGAAATCCAAAAGACGCAGCTATAATATCTGAAATAACCGGAAGAGTAGAAAAAATTGAGGATATAAGAGGTGGAAGGAAGAAGGTTATAATAAAATCTGGAAAGATTCAGAGGGAATATATAATACCGAAAAATAGACATGTTATTCAAGTTGTTGGTGATATTGTTAATGCAGGAGAAGCGATAACCGATGGAACACCTAATCCGAAAAACCTCTTGAAAATCAGGGGACCAGATTATGTTGGACTATTCTTACTCAACGAGATACAAAAGGTTTATTCATCACAAGGAATAGATATAAACGACAAGCACTTTGAAATAATAATAAGGCAGATGTTGAGAAGGGTTAAGATAAAAAAACCAGGGGATACCGAGTTCATTCCCGGAGAGATAGTGGATAGATTCATTGTGGAAAAGAAAAATAGGGAGATAAGAGCTAAGGGCGGAAAACCGGCTACATACGAATACACGCTTTTAGGTATAACAAGAGCATCTCTTTACTCTGATTCGTGGATATCTGCTGCTTCTTTCCAGGAAACTCCAAAAGTTCTCGTCTCATCTGCTCTTGAATCAAAAATAGATTACCTCAAGGGAATAAAAGAGAACATAATAGTCGGAAAACTTATACCAGCAGGAACTAACTTCTATCTTTATAGAAACACGGGTATAGAAACAGAAAGACAGACCATTTCAGAAGAGCTAGTGGAAGAAGAGCTGAAAAGAACATAATATGGAAGGAAATTTTGTGTCAAGTTCAATTAGCAGAAGAAAATCGTTCTCACTTCCGAAATAATTAAGATTATATGCGCAATGTGAATATTGCAATTTTGGGCTGTGGAAATGTCGGAAAATATGTTGTAAAAAACCTGTTTGAACTCAGGAATTTCATAAAAGAAAAATTCTTCCTTGATATAAATCTCAAAAAAGTCCTTGTGAAAGATAAGCAAAAGGAAAGGATTGTAGATGGATTTAAAATACCACATCATCTTCTCACAACTCGGTTTTCTGAAATAATTGAATCTTCGCCAGACATAGTAGTGGAACTTATAGGAGACCTTGAGAACTCAAGAACTTACATTCGGGAGTGTCTTAACAGAGGGATAAAGGTGGTCACAGCCAACAAATTAGTTCTCACTTTTGATGATGAGATTTTTCAAAACCCTAACGTTTTCTTTGATGCTTCCGTCGGAGGTGGAATACCAATAATAAGAACAATTATAAACTCGGTTCCAGATGATATTTACGAGATAACAGGAATTCTCAACGGGACGACTAATTTTATTCTTTCTTCTATGGAGGAAGGCAAAGATTTTCAGGAATCTCTTGAGTTAGCCAAAAAGCTCGGATATGCCGAGCCGGACCCGTCTTTTGATATAAACGGAACCGATGCTGCACAGAAAATCTGCATACTCTCTGCTCTGGTTTTCGGAATAAGAATGAGGCCGAACGAAATTCTCAAAGAAGGCATATCTTTTATCACAAAACTTGATATAGATTTTGCAAGGGAGTTCGGATATTCAATAAGGTCTATTGCTATTTCAAGGAAAAAAAGATATGAAGGTGAAGAGAAGCTGGAAGTTGCGGTATATCCCGCACTTATACCTTCTGATTCTCCTCTCGCTCAGGTGAAAGGAAACCTAAACGCCGTGGTTATAAAAGGAAAAAGAATAGGAGAACTTTTCTTGAAGGGAGAAGGTGCGGGAGGAAATCCAACTTCACTATCTGTAATAGCAGATATAATAGAAGCATCTTTGACTTACAAAGAAAGTAGGAGAGAATTTTCGCCTCCGAACGATAAAATTGTTCATCACGATATGATGGTCTCTAAATTTTATGTCAGGTTGAGTGTTGTTGATAAACCCGGTGTCCTCGCAAAAATAGCAGATAGCTTTGGAAAAAACAGCGTCTCAATAGAATCAGTCCTTCAAAAAGGAAGAGGGGGTACAGTGAACGAGCCGGTTCCAATATTCATAATAACGCACGAATGCCTGGAGAAAAATATTAAAAGAGCTCTTGAAGAATGCTCAGGTCTCGATGTTGTTCTTCAAGCTCCTTTCTACCTCAGAATATATCAGTGAAATTTTTTACTTTTACACTATACTCCCCGCCCCATCTCTTAAAAGCAGAAAAGAGACACTCAACAAGCCACCTTTTACTTCTGTTCCTCTCCTTCAAAATAATTACGGCACAAATCGTTATCTTTCCCTGATGATACATGTTTTCGGAATTTCTTTTGAGAATTCGTATTTTGATTTTTCAATTATCTTTCTTGATATTTCCTCAAAAGCGTTTTTCCTCCCGTATCCTGATATGGGTTTTTGTGAGTTGGGCTCAATAAACTTTGTGATTGAAAACATAGATATTTCCCGTATATATTTCCCTATTATCGATGCGAGAGCTACTTCCGGAAATTTCTGGTCTGCATCTTTGATGAAGTAAAACCTTTTGATTATCTCACCGTTATTCATTATCTCATATATGCTTTCTTTTTCACTTTCCATGACGATTTTTAAATTCAACGATTTATCTCTTTCATTCTCAATAGCAAGAGATATTTCTCTCTCATAACTCTTTTTATATCCTGATTTTCCACATATCACTTCTTCTGCCGATGATTTCAGACCTAACCTCACCATAAAAAACGAGTTTGCTGAAAATTTGCTCCCAAACCTTTCAATATACTTTGAGAGAATATTAGGACAAACTACCATAAAGATTGCTCTTTTTACCTCGCCAAAGTGGAGACCGGGCAAGTTCAAATCCGTTCCATTTTGTAAGAGGTCTTCATTTCCTTCTTCTTTTATCCATACCGGAAGAGATATTTTATTGCTGAAACAGATTTTATCGGGACCTATTGGGCATATTCTTTCTATTTCGTCTTTTAGCATTGATTTTGAGAAGACATCGCTAATAGTTTTGAAGTTCGTTTTGGAGTATCTGAGGAATATTTTTTCAAGAGTTTTGAAATCCTCTTGTTTTCTTCTGAAAATTTTCTTGCTGTCTTTTATATTGTGTTGGTTGTTTTTGTCTTTATTGGTTTTTTCTGTTTCTACTCCGGTTATGATGAGCGGACCCATTATAGGTCCAAGCCCGTTTTCATCTATTCCTAATCTTTTTATCATTGCAATTTTTTCAAATTAATTAAAAAATTTTTAAATAATAATATATTTTTTATAAGTGTAGTATTTTTTGTGATTTGGTAAAATTAAGTATTGTTGAAAGAGAAAATTTTAAGGGGGTGTGAAGATATGGATGCTGAGAAGAAAGAGAGCACGGTCATAACAGAAAAGCATATTCAGGAGCTTGTAGCGAAAATTCAGGAAGCAATAGAGCAGAAGGAAAAAGAAGGAAAAAAAGATAGGTCGGTTAAAGTTGAGACAGAAAGCGAACTTCTTGTGAGAATAACAAGAAATCCTGAGACGAACCGATTTTTTCTATCAATATCTCCAAAGGGTGGGCACCCAGTGCATAACAAAGTTATTTTTGATTCTTCTCAAAAACTCAAGGACTTTGTAAATTCTCTCAAGAACTTCCTGAAGGAGAGAGAAGATATACTTTTAGCGTTGGATACGCTTAATAAAACATCAAAGAAAGGAGGAGGGGATACTGTCTGAATAATATGGAAGCAGAAGAGAGAAAGAGTATTATAGACCCTGAGCTACTTGAAATTCTCGCTTGTCCCAAGTGCAAGGGGGACCTTATACTTGACGAGCAGAGATCGGGGCTGATATGCAAAAGATGCGAGCTGTTCTACAAGATAGAAGATGGAATACCTATAATGCTTATTGATGAAGCGATACCTTTGAGCAAACTCAAATAAAAGGGAGATAGCACATATTTATTTCAATTTTTATATGTTTAGCAAATCAATCTCTCCTTTTGATAAGATAGCCGAGATAGAAAGGGAATACGGGAGAAAACCGCCTTACTTTGAATGGCTCGGAAGTTTTAAGAAGAAAAGAAGTTTGTTTCCCGCTATTTTTATAATCTTTGTTCTTTTATTTCTCTCCTCATCTGTTTTTTTATTTTTCTTCTTTTTGAAAGGTAAGAAGTTGGGCTCTCTCTTTTCGATTCGTGTTGAAAATGTAAAAGAAGAAAAACATGTGGAGGAGAAGAAAGATGTATGTATTATATCTGTTCCTTTTGATTACGAAGTTGCGGATATTTCTGCGATGGCTGGCTTGAAAGAACTCAAAGTTCAGATGATACCAAAAACAGAAAGCGAACTGAAATTTTATATAGGCGACTTCGTATCTTTGCAGGATACCGCTTTTGTTTCCGCAAGGTTGAACGATAAGGGTATTCCGCACGTTGTCAAAAATGTATCTGGAAAGTGGAGAATATACTTTGATTATCAATCTCCTTCGTTAGATGTTTATAGAAAAAGGGAGAGTTTGTCAAAGAGCGAGGTTGAGCAGATTGAAAAGTTCGTCTCTTCAAAAATAGGAGAAATAGCGA
>JAUQOU010000005.1:0-1891 GCA_030550715.1 bacterium
GTTTTAGTATGCTGTCAAAACTTCCGTAAGATGAGAGCAATTTTGCTATTCTTTCAAGGGTTTGAAGTAATTTTTTTTCTGTTTCTTGCACTTATGTATTTTATTCACATCACATCTGGTAAAACCTTCTCTACAAATAATTTCATAGATTTCATAACTTTTTCGTGTTCAAGTCCGCCGAGCCGTGTCCAGCAGAGGAGGTCTGTGAGCTTGTAATCCTGAATAAGTTTTTTGAGTTTTTCTGCGACATATGAAGGAGTCCCGACTAAAAATCCATGCTGAAATAATCCTTCTGTTGCCATAAATTCAAAAGTTATTTTTCCTCTATCATATTGTTCAATCATCTGCATCATGAGAAAGTGCAGGTTTTTGTAAAAATCTTCTCCTTCGGGGTATTTTTGAGCTGGGATAAGTTTTGTGAATGTTCTGAAGTACCACATACAGGGTTCTTCAAAGTCCCTGAAAGCTTTTTTCATATCATCTGCGACATATACGAAGGCGAGCCCACCTATTCTGTAGTTTTCTGGGTTTTCGCCTTCATCTTGAAGTGTTTTTATGTATTCATCTATTTTATCTGGGGTTGCGAGTAAAGGTGAGAATATGAGGTTCATTTTCTTTTTAGCTTGGAATTTTATTGTTTCTGCGTTGAATGATGCACCGAAGAGCGGAGGGTGCGGTTTTTGAATTGGTCTCGGTCTTGGTCTTGCCCCTTTTATTACAAAATGCTTACCTTCAAAATTCACTTCATCTTGGCTCCAAGCCATCTTTATTATCTGCAATGACTCTTCAAATCGGCTTTTGCTTTCTGATATAGGTATTCCGTATCCTTCAAACTCGTGAGGTTGATATCCTCTTCCGACACCGAAGTCAAGCCGTCCATCAGATAAGACATCTATGAATGCGAACTCTTCTGCTACTCTTATTGGGTGATGAAATGGCAGGACAACTACTCCTGTTCCTATTCTTATTCTTTTTGTTATTCCGGCGATATATGAAGCGAAGACCTGGGTTGAAGGCATGACTCCGTATTCAGAGAAGTGATGTTCTGCTATCCATGCGGTTTGCAATCCTATTTCATCTGCGTATTTTATGAGTTCTATGTTCTCTTCGTAGAACTGTTTTTCTGTTTTGCCTTTTGCTGACTCAAAAAGGTGTAAAAGCCCACACCTTAATTTTTTCTTGTTTTTGCTTCCCATACTTTACACCTCCTCTATATGAAATATAATCTTCGTTTTTCTCTTTTGTGTGAAAAGTGTAAAGTATAGATTGATACTTTTTTGAGTTTCCCTTTTAAAGAATTTCTGCTTCGCTCTTTTTCACAAGTATATCGTCCTCTACTCTGATACCTATCCCCTGAAAGATTTCAGGAACTTTTACGACTTCAATTGTGCTTCCATCTTTTTCATCTTTTATCTCAACTTCATCTTTGCATGGAAAGTAAATTCCGGGTTCTATGGTTATCACTGCGTTTTCCTCAATAGGTATGGGGTTACCATCTTCGTCATAATACAAGCATTCGTCGTGTACATCAAGTCCAAGATGATGACCTATTGAATGAGGAAAGAAAGGTTTGTATTTCTTTTTTTCCAGTATCTCATCTATATTTCCTTTCAGGATTCCGATGTTCAAAAGGAGTTCAGAAATAAGTTTTCGTGCCAGTGTGTTCAGGATTTCAAAACTTGTCCCTTCTTTTACCTCACCTATAATATTTTTTTGAATTTTTTCCACCTCGATTTTTAGTTCTTCTGCTAATTTCATTTTTTCTTTTTCTTTCTGGTTTTTGGCTAACTCATATTTTATGAATGTTCTTGTTATATCTGCGGAGTAGAAGTTGAATTCTGCGCCCGTATCAACAACGCAGGGGAATCCCACAGGGTCTGAATTTTTTGAG